>CALXBV010000065.1 GCA_944386635.1 uncultured Clostridia bacterium | reverse complement strand
CTTCACTATCTGTAAAAAGAACTTTACTCATGCAAACCCTTCTTTCTTCGTATTTATTATACACAAAAATATACCCAATGGGAAGACACTCTTTTTTTCAGTGTCCATTCCATTGGGTACATTATATGAAGTCTACCCTCTTTAAATTTCACCGGAATAAATCTGGAAAAGCATTGGATATAGCATCTTTTGCATTGTTTTTAAACAACACATGCATCATAGTGTCTAATCCATTCTCAACAAAAATCCTTCTGCTGACATTTTGCCTTATCTTTTCATCACTCCAATTAAGTTTTTCTTTAAATAGCCATATTGTTGCTTTCTTTGCATTTCCAAGTGTCCAAAAATTTCTTGGAGTACACTTTAATTCCCATTCGTGATACTTGCCAGGATAAGCATTATTTAGTGCTGCAAAAACACTATCATTGAAAAGTATACATAGCATACCCTTGAGTTTATGTTCAAAGAATACTTTGCAAGATATATCTCTTCTTACTTTTTGATCATCCCAGCCCAAGATTTCTTCTATTAAGTAACGCGTAATTTCGGCAGATGCCTGTAAATTTTTGTTTTCGTCATCTACCCAAAACCCTCGAGGAAAACGCTTTTGCGTACCTTTTAATACCTCCTCATAGAGTTGAATCGATTCACTCTTCATCTTTAATCCTCCCATAAAATATAATTATATATTTAATTTGGATAATAAATATATACTAAAATTATAGCATATATGTCGAATTTTATCAATGAATATTACATAACGTTAATTAATATCTTATTATTTTTAATATTTGTTCTTTAAGTATATTCTTATCTAATGTAATGCTTTGCTCTTTTTGTGCAATAAAATCTAATATTTCTTCTATTGCAAATTTATTGTTTAATGCTATTAAAGTACCTATTATTTCATTTTTGGAAAAGTTAAATTCTTTTAATTTAGTTATTAATGTTAATTGTTCATTGTTAAGTTCAATTGATTTTTCTTCTTTAAAATCTAATGGTTTGTATATTTTATTAGTATTTTTTAAATTTTTTCTTTTATTATTAATTTCATTTAAATTTTCTTCTGTTATATGATCTTTTATACTGATAGATGCATTTTTAGATATTACGTACTGATCAAAGTATATTTTATATGTTTTAGTATTAGTAGATATAGTGTATAATCCATCTTTAGAATTCTCATTAGATAACTTATATACTTGATAGTAGTTTTTATATTCACCAAAGATAAGATAATAATCATTATTATAGCTAACAATATCTCCTCTTTGAGGTGTGAGTTTTATTTTATCTATTGTAGGTAAATTATTGCATTCTCTCCATCTCTTTTTATTTTTAATTACTTTAAATAAATCTTCACTTATTATACGTACAACATCATAATGTTTATTTTTAGATAATTTATTTATTTCTTTTAAATTAACCATATATCCAATATTATTTCTTTTAAAATCTGCTCTATCTGATTCACAAAGTTGATGTGCGTAGTAGTAATTATCATCTGCATCAAATATTAAAAAGTAATATCTTTTGCCTGCTACAATATCAAATTTAGAAATATGATAAGATAGTTTTTCCTTTTCAAAAGGAAGTTCTTCTTTATTAGGATAGAAATATAAAAAAGCATATACACTTTTTATTAATGTATTTAGATCTTCTTTTGATAATTCATCTACTTTTTTTATATAATCATCTTTTGTAATTTTTACAGGTAATGCTGCTTTTATATGTATAATATCTTCCCTAAATACATCTTTACATTTAGTTTTTACTTTAAATATAGATTTAGGGCCTCCACTTGTCTGATAAGCTCCTGACATAGCATATATAATATTATTTTCTTCATCTTTATATATAACTATATATGGTCCAGTATTATCATGATCTTTTATTATATTGTTTTTAAAGTTTGGATCGTTTTTTCTTTTAGCAAGTATTATATCTCCAGCTTTTAAAGTTGAATTTTTATTATTATTTTCAATATTTAAAGCTGCTTTTTTTATTTCTTCTTTATTTTGATTATTATAATTTATTGTTAAATATTTTTTATATTTTAATTGTTCTTGTGGATCTTTAATACAAGTCATTATTCCTATTATTTCTTCAAATGTAAAATTCATCTCTTCAAGTTGTTGTATAATTTCTTTTTGAAGTGTAGATAAAGTTATGTCTTGAGAATTGTTTATTTTTAGAATTTTATTTTTATCCAAGTTTGGAGTAATATTATTTTTTTCTATTTTATTTAGATACTCACATATCTCAAATTCTAGAATATTTGAAACTATATTATATTCATGTTCTGATGGTAATAAGAAGAATTCAAATCCAGTATGATACCTTTCATTATGTATGCTTATATCATATGTTTTAATTTTTATACCTTTTGTATTGGTATAAATTTGTATAACTACTAAATATTGTTTATATTTACCATATACTAGATAAAGCATATCATCTAATTTTATTAAATCTCCAATATCTGCTTTATGATATCCTATGTATTTTTTTCTTTCGTAGTATGATTTAAACTTGTGATAGATAGCATAAAGGATATATATATCGTCTTGAGTAATAGTTTTTCTCTTACTGTATAATATTTTATATGGCTTATTATTTATAGTTAAATCTGGATCTTCTTTGCTTTTTGTGAGGCTATATGTAATATAACTAGTATCTGTTTTATAACTAATTAAAAGATAATTTCCGTCTTTTCGTATAACATCACCAGAATCCAGATAATATACTAGTTTATTTCTTGGAAAACTAAATAGTTTTTCAACTTCTTCATTAGTCATAAGTAAAAATAATGTTTTTTTTAGTAAGTTAAAATCCTCATCTAAGAGACTTCCTATTTTTCGAATATATCTGTAACTTGTCATTTCTACGTCAGGTTTTAATTTTACATATGTATCTCTAAATAATATATTAGGATAATTTTGCTTTTCAAGTTTAATTATATTAGGTGTTCTTGTTTGTTCTTTAGAGCTACAATCTAGACAGTATATAATATTTAGCTCATTTTTGTATATTACAATAAAAGGACTCTCTTGATGTTCTAGTTCTATATTTTTTCTTACTTCTTCTTTAGAATATCTTTTAGCCCAAACTATGTCACCAGGTTTAAGGTTAGGTAAAAGAGTTTCTTTATTTTTATATTTCATATTTTCCAAATTTATTTTCTTAATAAATCTATCTACGTATCCCAAACTATACTCACCTCAATTATTAATATAATAATTATATTAGGTAGTTATATTATTGTCAATAAATAGAAAAAGAGTATATTTAAAAGCTTTAACAAATACTTTCTATTGCAAAATGAACTAATGTTTGATAAAATATAACAAAATATTTTTATGAGGGAGAAAATAGATGAAAAAGGCATTAAATAGAGTAGTTACAAAGATACAAGAAATATTTAGAATTATATTGGCTTTTTTTAAGGCTTTATATGGAGTATTTAAAAAAGATGATAGTAGTATTTTTGAAAGTTTAGCACCAACTAAAAATGCGGATAAAGATGGAACTTATTGTAGAGCATTAAAGTATGCTATTGATAATAAAGATATAAAAAATATTGCAATTACCGGCAATTATGGTGCTGGAAAAAGTAGTGTAATAAAAACTTTTTTTGAAAAAATAGAAAATGCTAAATACAACCCTATTTTTGTATCTTTAGCTGCTTTTAATAAAGAAGAAAAATATGAAAATGAAAATATATCTACGGATACTAAGAATAAAAATGAATTTATTCATACTTTGGAAAAAAGTATTTTACAGCAACTTTTTTATCAAGCAAGCGAAAAAGAATTACCTTTGTCAAGATTTAAAAGAATTAGTAGGCATTCTATAACTGTAATGATAATTTGGTCTATTATTATTATTTTATCTATATGTACAATATTTTGTTTTTGTTTTCCTAATATAATTAATATTATTAAGAATAATTATTATATAATCAAAAATAGTCTTCCTATAGGATATAAATATTTTTTAAAAATAGCAATAGCCATATTAGTAATTACTATATTTATTGGTGTATATAAATTTTTATTTCTTTTAGTAAAAAAATTTAATATAAGTAGATTTAAATTCAAAAATACAGAGGTAGAAATAAATAATAAATCGGAATCTATTTTTAATAAATATTTGGATGAGATTATATATTTTTTTGAAGTTACAGATCATAGAGTAGTGATAATAGAAGATTTAGATAGATATGATGATGATGCGACAATTATTTTTCAAAAATTAAGAGAATTAAATATATTATTAAATTCATCTAAGCAAATAAAATATGAAGTGGACTTTATATATGCTATTAGAGATGATTTTTTTAAAGATTATGAAGATAGAACAAAGTTTTTTGAATATATTATACCTATTATTCCTATATCGTCTAGTGATAATTCTAATGAGATTATATGGGAAAGATTAGAAAATTTAAGAGAAAATGAAGAGATAAATTATAAATTTGATAAATCATTTATTGATGATGTTTCAACTCTGATTGAAGATAAGAGATTAATAGATAATATAATAAACGAATTTATTATATATAAGAATAAAATGAACAGTAAATATATGGACGATAAACAACTTTTTGCTATGATTGTATATAAAAATACATATCCACAAAAATATTCAGAAATGCAAAAAAACAAAGGAAATATATTTGAGATTTTTTCAAATAAAAATAAAACCATAGAAAAAATAATAAAAGATTTAACAGAAAATAAATTTGTATTAAATGATGAAAAAACCAAAGTGAAAAATGAGTGCTTAAAAAATGTAACAGAATTAAAACATTTATTAGTGTCTAATATATATAATTATGATAAATATATTGGCTATACAAGAAATTTTAAATTTGATAATGAAAAATTTACTATAAAAGATTTTTTTGATTCTACAATAGATCTAAAAAAAGTTGAAAATCATAATATTAGTTTTTATGTTGAGATATATAATTTAAAATTAAGTGAAAGTGAAGTTTTTAAATATTTTGGAAATAAGAATAATTTTATTGAAAGATGGAAAAATCTTGAAAAAGGTAAAGATATAAGATTAAGTGAGATACAAAGTGAAATAGAGAAAAAAGATTCTGAAATTATAAATATTAGAAATTTAACAATAAAAGAATTAATAAATAAATATAAGGTTGACTTTATTTTTGAAAATAGTAATATTATGGAAAAAGTTTTTATTACAAAAGGATATATAACAGAAAATTATAGAGATTATATAACTTTGTTTATTCCAGGAAATTTAAGTAAGAAAGATAAGGAATTTTTATTTGCTATTACTACGGGTGAAAAATTGCAATATGGTTTTAAATTGGAAAGATTAGAAAATATTGTGAAAGAGTTAAATGAAAATGATTATGAAGTAGATTCAATATTAAACTTTGATTTATTAGATTATTTACTAAAAAATAATTATAATCAACAAATTGTAAAATTTGTAAAAGTATTAGACAGAAATAAAGAAAACGAATTGATTTTTATAGATCAATTTAAAGCCAAATATGAATCGTTTAACTTATTTATTAATCCATTAATTGAAAACTCAAAAAATCTTTGGAGTGAAATTTATAATAGAATTGGTAATAAAGATTATATAGATATGTGGGTTATGTATTATTTATTAAATGAAAAAGCTTTAAAAAATACTGATAATAATTTTAAAGAATATTTAATTAAACATGAAGATATAGATAAATATATAATAGATGAAAAATATAAAAATGTTATTAATTCTTTTGAAATTTTAGACATAAAACTAGAAAATATAAAAAAAATAACTAATAAAAGTTTTATAAATGGAATATATGATAATAATTTATATAATTTAAATACTCAAATGATTAGATTAATGATGAAATTAAAAGGCGTTGATGGAGTAAATTTTGATGTAAAAAATTTAACCATTATATTTAATAGCGAAGAATTAACTCAATTAAAAAATTATGTATTAAATGAATTTGAAAAATATTATAATTATTGTTATGTTTTAAACAGTAGTAATGAAGATGAAGAAAATATTATTATGGAGATAATAAGAAATGATAATATTAGTTTAGATATTAAAGAAAATATAATTAAACGAGAAAAATTTAATAAGTATGATATTAAAGGCATAGATAGACATTTAATTGATATAATATTAGATGAAGACAAACTTAATACTAAATATGACAATATTATATATATTTTTATTAAAGATAATGAGTTAAGTAAAAAAGTAATAAATAATATAAGTTGTCATATTGAAGAATATAGATTAGGAAATATAGATGATTATGTTTCAGAATATAATACAGATATAATAAAAAGATTTAAGATTGAATATATATTTAATGAAAATGTAGATGTTGAGGACTTTAAAACTTTAATAGATACTTTTAAAATGAAAATAGAAAGGTTAACGGATCTTGATAAAGAAAAAGTTAAATATATGATTGATAAAAATATTGTAAAATTTAATGTGGATAATTTGGAATACATAAAGCAAAATGTTAAAGAAGAAGTTGTTAAGTTTATAATAATTAATATAGAAAGCTATATAGAGAAAATTACAGAATATGATATTTCTGGATATGAAAACGAACTATTGATTTCGTGTGAATTAGATAATATACATAAAAAAGATATTTTAAAAAATATAAAAATAGAAAATTTAAGTAATGAAACACTTTTAAATCTTATATTTGATAATGTTATATCTATAAATCACGAAGGAATAAATATAAGAATTTTAAAAGATTCAGATATTAGTGTTAATAATAAAATAAATTTATTAATAAGTATAATAGAAAACAACGAAAATAAAAAAGAAGTAACTAACTATATTCATATGTTAGGAGATAATTATATATTTATTAATACTAAAAGGAAATCTTGTAGTATTAATAATACAAAATTTAATATAGAATTTTGTAAAATATTAGAAAAAGAAAAATATATATCTTCATTTAAAACTAGTAAAAATAATAATAATATTATTATTTATAATAAAAAGTTTAATAATAGTTTGGTAAATTAAAGGAGAATAAAAATGAATCAAGATATAATATTACAAATAGCAAAAGAACTTAATGTTAAAGAAAAACAAGTAGAAAATGTATTAAAATTATTGGAAGATGGTAATACTGTACCATTTATTGCTAGATATAGAAAAGAAGCAACAGGTGCACTAGATGAAGAACAGATAAGACAGATAAATGAAGTATATGAGTATCAAGTAAACTTATTAAAAAGAAAAGAAGATGTTATAAGACTCATAGATGAAAAAGGAATGCTTACAGAAGATTTAAAATCTCAGATAATGAAATGTGAAAAGCTAGTTGAAGTAGAAGACTTATATAGACCATATAAAGAAAAGAAAAAGACAAAGGCAACTGAGGCTATAGCTTTAGGACTTGAACCACTTGCTAAAATTATAATGTCATTTCCTGCAAAAATTAATATAGAGAATGTCGCAAGTGAGTATATTACAGATAAGGTAAAAAGTGCAGATGATGCTATTACTGGAGCAAAGTATATAATTGCAGAGTGGATATCAGATAATGCTATGTATCGTAAATACATACGAAATAATATATATAATTTTGGTACGATTGCATCTAAAATTAAAAAGGGAGCACAAGATGATGGACAAGTATATAAGATGTATTATGATTATTCTGAAAGAATAAAATATATAAAATCTCATAGAGTACTGGCTCTAAATCGTGGAGAAAAGGAAGATATATTAAATGTTAGCATTACTGTTGATACAGAGCATATAATGAATTATTTGGAAAAGAAAGTAATTAAAAATACAAATAGTCCTGTAGTAAATATAGTAAAAGATGCAATAATAGACTCATATAAAAGACTAATATTTCCATCTGTTGAGAGAGAGATACGTGCAGATTTAAAAGAAAAAGCAGAAGAAGGAGCAATAGGTGTATTTAGTAAAAATCTAGAGAAATTATTACTTACACCACCAATGAAAGACAAAGTTGTGCTAGGATTTGATCCTGCTTTTAGGACAGGTTGTAAACTTGCAGTAATAGATAAAGCATCAAGGGTATTAAATATTAGTAAGATTTATCCACATGAACCACAAAATAAATGGAGTGAGGCAAAGGATATAATTAAAAACTTAATTAAAAAATATGATATAGATATAATAGCTATTGGAAATGGAACAGCTTCTAGAGAAAGTGAAAGATTAGTTGCAGAAGTTTGCAATGAGTATAAGGATAAAAAGGTAGAATATATTATTGTAAGTGAGGCAGGAGCTTCAGTATATTCTGCATCTAAACTTGCTATATCTGAATTTCCAGACTTACATGTCGAAGAGCGAAGTGCAATAAGTATAGGTAGAAGACTACAAGATCCATTAAGTGAGCTTGTAAAAATTGATCCTAAAAGTATAGGAGTAGGACAGTATCAACATGATGTAAACCAAAAAAGACTTGGTGAGTCTTTAGATTTTGTTGTTGAAAAATCTGTTAATTTAGTAGGAGTAAATATAAATACTGCAAGTCCATCAATACTACAGTATGTTTCAGGGCTTACTAAAACTAATATAAATAAAATAATAAACTATAGAGAAGAGAAAGGAAAAATTTTATCTAGACAGGAACTTAATAAAAATAAAGTGTTATCTGCTAAAGCATATGAGCAATCAATAGGATTTATGAGAATAATAGATGGAGATAATATATTAGATAAAACACCTATACATCCAGAAAGTTATGATGCAACTTTAAAATTAATAAATGATATTGGAATGAATGTACAAGATATAGGAAAAGATGAATTTAATAAAAAGCTAGATTCTTTAAATTTGCCAAAATATGCGTCAGAAAATAATATAGATAACTTTACTCTAGAAGATATAGTAAAATGCCTTAAACAGCCAAATAGAGACTATAGAGATGATTCTTTAAAGCCTTTGTTGAAGAGTGATATATTAAAAATAGAAGACTTAAAAGTTGGAATGAAACTTGAAGGTACAGTTAGAAATGTAGTTGACTTTGGAGCATTTATAGATATAGGATTACATGACGATGCATTAGTACACATATCTAAAATAACAAAAGATTATATTAAACATCCATTAGAAGTATTAAATGTTGGAGATATAGTAACATGTTATGTGGATAGTGTGGATTTACAAAGACAAAAAGTTAGTTTAAGTCTGATAGATCCAAATGAATAATAAAATAATTATAATTAAAGTTATTTTTTAATTGAAACGAATTATTATTTATTTCCGTCTTATATATAGACATAATTCGACAAGTATAAGTTTAATTTTGTGCTATATTATTTAGGGGGAAATATTATGAAAAATAAATTTAAATATATTTTTATTATCTTTTTTGTTCTTATGATATTTTTTACTGCTGGAGCTTTTGCTCATTCTGGTAGGACAGATTCAAATGGAGGACATAAGGATAATAAAAATGTAAGTGGGCTTGGTCCATATCATTATCATTGTGGCGGTCATGAAGCACATTTGCATCCTAATGGAGTTTGTCTATATTCAAATAGTTCAAATACATCAAATACGTATAATAATAGTAGTAGTACTTCTACTAATGTAGTAAAAAATTCTAATATTGAAGCTGAAAGTATTAGTATAACAGATACTTTTGATATAGAGGATGTTGAGGTTGGAGATAAATTTAAATTGCAAGCAAGTATATCACCATATAATACTACAGATAAGACTATATATTGGGAATCTAGTAATAATGATATATTAACTATTGATTCAGACGGTAATGTTAATGCGATTTCAAAAGGACCTGTAACTATAACTGCAAAGACAGTAAATGGAAAACAAGATAGTCTTACATTAAATGTAAATGTATATCCTGAAGAGATAAAAATAGAAGAATTAGATGGTGAAGTTTTTGTTGGAGACAAACTTCAATTAAAAGTGGATTTAGTTCCAGGAAATTCAGAAACTACATTAAAATGGAGTTCAAGTGATGAATCTATTGTAGAAGTTGATGAAAATGGTAATATTAATGCATTAAAATATGGACATGCTACAATTACAGTAACAACAGATAATATGAAAACTGACAGTATTGTAATAGATGTAAATAGTAGTAATGATAGTTTTATAGGTGGAATGATTATTATTTTTATAATTGCTTTAGTTGTAATTGTAATTAAATATAGGAAAAATATTTTCAAAAAAAGTAATGTAACAGAAGTAGACAAATAAAAAATTGTACTTAACCCAAAAAGTGTCCAACTTTTGGATTCAGTACATTTTTACACTGCTTTTTATATTATAAAAACTTTTTTAGTCCTTCTATATTTTCTTGTTGTAAATTAATAAAATCTTTTAGTAAGTCTTCTATTTGACTGTCTTCAAACGTAAGATTATTAAGTAGCTTAGTTCCTTTAACTATTCCCATATCGTTTCCTTGTATTAGTATTTCTGCAAGTTTTGAATTACTTGTATCTACTAGTGTATTAAGCTCAATTCCCATCCAAGATATTGCTTTTTGGAATGTAGAAGTATCATTTGTACTTTCATTATTTTGTGCAAGTATAGCTTTTGACCTATCATAAATGTTTTCATATTCGCTTTTTTGATCAGATAAAATATCTTTAAAATGTAGATCTTCTACTTTAGGAATTATATAATTTAATCCATCCATTCCTGTTTTGGCTCCTTTGTTAATTTCTTTTAAAATTTGTATTTTTTCCATTAATATCACCTAATAATATTATGGAAAATTTTGGTTAAAATATACTTTGTATAATAGTTTTCACCAAATTTTCATATTAATATATTGACAGAAACATACAATGGTAATATAATACATAGTGCACTATATAGTTAACTATGAATTGAGGTGGTGAGATGAAACAACTTAAAATAGGCAAAATGCTTAAAATAGTTAGCAACTATATGGATAAAGACGTAAATAATTGTCTTGCCGATATCAATATTACTCGTTCACAGATGGGGATTCTAGTCTATATTCAAATATCTGAATGTAAAGGTATAGAAGTAAATCAAGTAGATATAGAAAAGGAGTTCAATTTAAAAAATCCTACTGTTACAGGACTCTTAAATAGATTAGAAGAAAAAGGCTATATAAAAAGAGTTAAAAGTGAAAAGGACAAAAGATATAAAAAACTTGATTTAACTAATAGTGGAAGAGAAATATTAGAAAAAGGAAAAAGTAAGGCAGAAGAAAATGAGGAAAAATTATTAAAGATTCTTACCAAAAATGAAACTGAAGAATTAAAAAGGATTTTAACAAAAATTGTAAATAATATTTAAAGGAGGAAGTCATGTTAAAAAAACTTAGTAAATCAGTCAGAGAATACAAATGGGCTGCATTTATTACACCGGTTTTTGTTGCATTAGAAGTTGTAATGGAAGTTGTTATACCACTTTTAATGGCAAATTTAATAGATGATGGTGTATATATGGGGGAAATGAATGCAGCATTAAAAATTGGTGTTGAACTTATAATTGCTGCTTTATTATCTTTGATTTTTGGATGCTTGTCTGGAATAACAGCTTCTAAAGCTTCAGCAGGTTTTGCCAAAAATTTAAGAAAAGATCTATATTATAAAGTACAAGATTTTTCATTTGCTAATATAGATAAATTTTCTACAGCAAGTTTGGTAACTCGTCTTACTACAGATGTAAGTAACGTTCAACAAGCATTTCAAATGTTAACAAGAATAACTGTAAGAGCACCACTTATGCTTGTAATTTCAGTAATTATGGCAATAAACATTAATGCTGAATTATCTATGATATTGTTAATTATAGTTCCAATAATAGCTATAGCTTTATTCTTTATATTAAGATATGTTCATCCATTAATGGAGAAAGTATTTAGAAAATATGATGATTTAAATGAAGTTGTAGAAGAAAATGTAAGTGGAATTAGAGTTGTTAAATCTTTCGTTATTGAAGAGAAAGAAAAGAAGAAATTTGGTAATGTATCATCAGATGTATTTAATACATTTAGTAAAGCAGAAAAAATAATGGCTTTCACAATGCCAACAATGCAATTTGCTATATATCTATGTATTGTTTTAATATCATGGTTTGGTGCAAATATAATAGTAAATACAGGTATGACAGATCTTACAACTGGTCAACTTATGACATTTATAACTTATTCAATTCAAATATTATCTAGCTTAATGATGATATCAATGGTTATAATGATGTTTACTATTGCAAGAGCATCTGCAGAAAGAATATATGAAGTATTAATTGAAGAACCAAATATTAAAGATAAAGAAAATCCAGTAACAGAAGTTAAAAATGGAGATATTGAGTTTGATAATGTGTCATTTAGTTATATAGATGATAAAGATAAAGAATGCTTATCTAACATTAATTTAAAAATTAATAGTGGAGAAACAATTGGTATAATTGGTGGAACTGGATCAGGAAAATCTTCTCTTGTTAATTTAATTCCAAGACTTTATGATGTAACTGAAGGTAGTGTTAAAGTAGGTGGAGTAGATGTTAGAGATTATGATTTGAAAGCTCTTCGTGATCAAGTTTCATGTGTATTACAAAAGAATGTACTATTTTCCGGAACAATTACAGAAAATATTAAATGGGGCGATGAAAACGCAACAGATGAAGAAGTACAAAGAGTATGTAAACTTGCTCAAGCAGATGAATTTATACAGGGATTCCCAGATAAATACGATACTTATATAGAACAAGGCGGTACAAATGTATCTGGTGGTCAAAAGCAAAGATTATGTATTGCAAGAGCATTACTTAAAAAGCCTAAGATACTAATATTAGATGATTCTACTAGTGCTGTAGATACTAAAACTGATAGCTTAATTAGAAAAGCATTTAGAGAGGAAATACCAAATACAACTAAAATTATAATAGCACAAAGAATTTCATCTGTTGAAGATGCAGATAAGATTATTGTTATTGATGATGGAAAGATAAATGGATTTGGTACTCATGAAGAATTATTAAAGAATAACGCTATATACAAAGAAGTATATGATTCTCAAATGAAAGGAAGTGATACAGATGAATAAAGGACAAATGCCAAAAGGACCTAGAGGAATGATGATGGGTGCTAGGGGAAAAGTAAATAAAGGTACTCTACCTAGACTTTTAAAATATGTAACAAAAAATCATAAAAAACAAATGGTAATAGTTTTTATCTGTATTATTTTAAGTACTGTAGCTAATGTTGGAGGAACATTGTTTTTAAGAACATTAATAGATGATTATATTACACCTCTACTTTCTACAGTAAATCCTGTGTTTGATTCATTGCTAAAAGCAATCGCAATGATGGCATGTATTTATGTCGTTGGTGTTATAAGTTCATATATTTACCAAAGAGTTATGGCTGTAACTGCTCAAGGTGTATTGAAAGAAATTCGTGATGATATGTTTGATAAAATGGAAGAATTACCTATAAGATATTTTGATACACATACTCATGGTGAAATAATGAGTCACTATACAAACGATACTGATACTTTAAGGCAGATGATATCACAGTCATTACCTAATATAATTTCATCAAGTATGACAGTAATAGCTACATTTATTTCTATGCTATATTTAAGTCCAATATTGTCTATATTTGTAGTAGTATTTACAGGATTAATATTATTGTGTTCAAATTTCCTTGTAAGAAAGAGTTCCAAATACTTTGTTGCACAACAACAATCTTTGGCAACAGTAAATGGATATGTTGAAGAAATGATAAGTGGACAAAAGGTAATAAAAGTATTTACACATGAGCAAAAAGCGGAAGAAGCTTTTGATAAGTTAAATGATCAATTATATATAGATATGTATACTGCAAATAAATTTGCTAATACTTTAATGCCAGTAGCAAATAACTTAGGAAATTTAGAATATGTTTTAGTCGCATTAGTTGGTACAGTTATGGCTATAAACAATTTTGCTGGGTTAACACTTGGTACTATAGTATCATTCTTAAATCTAACAAGAAGTTTCAATATGCCTATACAACAAGTATCTAACCAGTTAAATTCAGTTATTATGGCACTTGCTGGTGCAAGTAGAATATTTGAAATGATGGATGAAGAAAGAGAAGTAGATAATGGATATGTTACTTTGGTAAATGCTAAAAAAGTAGATGGAAAAATTGTTGAATGTGAAGAAAGAACAGGAATGTGGGCGTGGAAACATCCACATCATGATGGAACATTAGATTATGTTGAACTTAAAGGACATATTGAATTAAGAAATGTAGACTTTGGATATGAACCAGATAAACTTGTATTACATGATGTGTCAGTTTATGCAAAGCCTGGTCAAAAGATAGCATTTGTTGGTGCAACTGGTGCTGGTAAAACAACCATAACTAACTTAATAAATAGATTCTATGATATTGAAGATGGAAAGATTAGATATGATGGAATAAATATTAATAAAATTAAGAAAGATGATTTAAGAAGATCACTTGGTATGGTATTACAAGATACAAACTTATTTACTGGAACAATAAAAGAAAATATTAAGTATGGTAAGGAAGATGCAACAGATGAAGAAGTAATTGAGGCAGCAAAACTTGCTAATGCTCATAACTTTATAATGCATTTACCAGATGGATATGATACAATGCTTACAAATAATGGTGCTCAACTATCACAAGGACAAAGACAGCTTATTTCTATAGCAAGAGCTGCGATAAATAATCCACCAGTAATGATTCTTGATGAAGCAACATCATCAATTGATACAAGAACAGAAAAAATTGTTCAAGATGGTATGGATAAACTTATGGAGGGAAGAACAGTATTTGTAATTGCACATAGATTATCCACTGTAAGAAATTCAAAGGCAATAATGGTACTTGATCATGGTAGAATTATTGAAAGAGGTTCACATGATGAATTAATGGCACTAAAAGGACAATATTATCAATTGTACACAGGAGCTTTTGAACTTGAATAATAAATTCAATAATAGGCATGATACGGTTTGCATCATGTCTATTTGTTTGACTTTACATAAAGCGTGTGGTATAATATCATCATTAGAAAAAAAGGAAATTGACTAAGATTTTAAGTCAGAGTTGCATAAATATAATTATTCATGTTTTTCTAAAATAAAAATTTTAGGAGGTAATTAATATGCAAAATAAAAAGAGATTGCATAAATCAAAAACTGACAACAAAATTTTTGGAGTTTGTGGTGGCTTAGGAGAATACTTTAATATCAATTCTGTATGGATAAGAATTATATTTTGTATAGTATTCTTTTTCTATGGCGGTGGACTTTTATTATATTTAATCCTTGCATTTTGTATGCCTGATGAGTAAAATAAGTGGTAGGTAATTCTACCGCTTTTTTATTGAAAAAAACAGTTTTATATGAGATAATGTACCTATTAGAAAGGATAGATATGGAAATATTAATTATAATTATATTTTTTATTATTATATTTATATATATAAATTATAAGGTTATATTTATTAGTAAATATAAAATAACAAATAGTAAGATACCAGATTCATTTAATGGCTTTAAAATAATGCATTTATCAGATTGGCATTG
>CALXBV010000064.1 GCA_944386635.1 uncultured Clostridia bacterium | reverse complement strand
TATAATCAAAATACAAATCAAATTACAATATTTACATTACCATATCTTGCAAAATGGTATACAGCACAATATACAGAATCTGCAATAGGTGGAGACGATGCTAATTTCAGCAATCAAAAGGCTATATTATACAATCTTTTAGTTGTAAAAAATGCAAACAACGAATATGGAGTAATAAATATAGACCCTAATGCAACAAGAACTGAAATTATAGGTACAAAATATAAAGATATTACTTTTGTTGAAAGTACAAGAGATTTTATAGTAAAAACATCAAATAACAAAATGGGTATAATTTCGTATGACTCAACTACAAAAATTTCACCAGAATATGATGATGTAAAACAAATAGACAAAGATTTAAAACTATATTTAGTTACAAACAATAACAAACAAGGCGTAATTAATGATAGTGGTAGAACAATTTTATATTTAGAATATGATGACATTGGAATAGAGTCTTCAAGATTTCCAGAAGATGCTATAAAAAATCAATACATATTATATGATGCATATATTCCAGTAATGAGAGCTCAAAAATGGGGAATAATGGACAAAAACGGAAACACTATTATACCAATGGAATATGATTCATTAGGATGTGTAAGGTCAAGCTCTTCAAGTTCATCAGAGTATAACTCTACTATACTAATACCAGAGTATAATGCAATAGTTGTTGCAAAAGAAGGCAAATATGGCTTAGTAGATATAAGAGGTAATTTAATAATGACATGTGGTGCAGATGCAATATATTCTAAGACTAGCGGAGGCGAAATGTCATATTGGTTATTAGTACAAAACAATGAAATAGATTTATTAGATTACTTACACAAAAATTATAAACCATCAGATACTACACAAAATACAGAGACACAGAACACAGAAAACCAAGGTAATACAGTACAAAATACTACAGGAACAGAAAATCAAAATACAACACAGCAACAAAGCCAAGATGGACAAAATACAGCTGGACAGTCTACTCAAAATCAAGGTGGACAAGCAGGAGAAACTACGACACAAAATGGACAAGGTACTACTCAAGATACCCAAGGAGGAGTACAAGGCTCTACACAAAGTCAACAAGCAGTAGATTCACAAACAAGTGCAACTCAAGGTGTAGCTGGACAATAATTTGTTCTAACTATAAATGTAAATATTAAAATACTAATATAGCTAATTTATCAATAAAAATAGGCGGAAATTGGAGAAAATAAATGTCAGAAACAAAATGGACGAGAGAACAAAATTTAGCAATAAATGAAAAAGGTTCAAACATTCTAGTAGCAGCAGCTGCTGGAAGCGGTAAAACAGCTGTATTAGTAGAAAGAATAATTAACAAAGTAATTAACGAAAAAATAGATATAGACAAAATTTTAGTTGTGACATTCACAAATGCAGCAGCATCTGAAATGAGAGAGAGAATTTTAGATGCTATTTATAAAAGACTTGAAGATGAGAAAGATGACTCTCATCTTCAACGACAAATAAATTTATTAAACAAGGCAAGTATTAGTACAATACATGCCTTTTGTTTGGATGTAATAAGAAATAATTTTTTTGAGATAGACACTTCTGCAAACTTTAGAGTTGGAGATACTACAGAGGTAGAACTTATAAAACAAGAAGTTATAGAAGATTTATTTGAGCAAAAATATGAAGAGGAAAATAAAGAATTTTTAAATCTAATAGAAACATATACAAATTATAGAAACGACGATAAATTAAAAGAAATAGTTTTAGATATATATAAATTTATTCAAAGTACACCATTTCCAGAAGAATGGGTAAAAGAAAAGATAGAAGAATTTAATTATCAAACAGATACAGATTTCGCAAAAACTAAATGGGGCAAAATTATTTTAAAAGAATTATTTTCACAAATAGAAGAGTGCATACTAAAATTAGAAAAAATAAGCAAAGAGACAGCTAAATTTTGGGAGTTAGAAAAATTTACTTTGGTATTAAGTCAAGACATAGAGAAACTAAAAAGCTTAATAAATCAAGATATTAGCTGGGATAAGCTATATTATTTAATAAATGATTTTACATGGCAAAAGTGGCCAGTGGATAAGAAAGTAACAATAGACTTAAAAAATGAAGCAAAAGAAATAAGAGATAGTGTAAAAAAACAGTTTACAAAGATTGCATCAAAAGTTATGATATGTGACTCAAAAGAAGCTAATGAAGATATAAATGGAATGTATAAAACATTACTAAATTTAGCTAACTTGGTATTAGAATTTACAGAAAAATTTAAACAAGCTAAAAAAGAAAAAAATACAATAGATTTTAATGATATAGAACATCTGGCATTAGAAATACTAGTTAATAAAGAAAATTTAAACGAAAAAACAAAAGTTGCAAAAGATTATATGAAAAAATTTGAAGAAATAGACATAGACGAATACCAAGATAGCAACTTGGTTCAAGAATATATATTAAATAGTATTTCTAGAGGAAACAATATATTTATGGTTGGAGATGTTAAACAAAGTATATATCGCTTTAGACAAGCAAGACCAGAACTTTTCTTAGAAAAATACGAAACCTATAAATTAGAAGAGAAAAATAGTAAAAACGGAGAAAAAATACAATTATTTAAAAACTTTAGAAGTAGAAAAAATATATTAGATATTACAAATAACATATTTAAAAATATAATGAGCAAAGAAATAGGAGAAATTGAATATAACGAAAACGAATATTTAAACTATGGTGCAAATTATCCAGAGCAAAAAGAAAAATCTGAAATATATGTTATAAATTTAAAAGAACCAGAAGAAGATGAACTTAGCATTGCCGAAAACTTAAATCTAGATGACGAAGAAGAAAGTCAAGATGAGAGAATAGAAGATGTTGTTCTTGAAGCAAGATTTGTAGCAAAAAAAGTAAAAGAACTAATAAATAGTGAAATAGAAGTATATGACAAAAAACAAGGATTGAGAAAAGTATCTTATAGAGATATTGCTATATTATTAAGGTCAACATCAAGTGCAGCTCCTATATATGAAAAAGAATTAAATGAGTTAGAAATTCCTGTATTTAGCGATTCATCTACTACTTATTTAGAGTCAGTAGAAATAGAAACTATGATGTCATTACTAAAAATTATCGACAATCCTATGCAAGATATTCCACTTGTAACTGTGCTAAGATCAGCAATAGGAAATTTTACAGACAATGATTTAATAGAAATAAGACTTACAGACAGAAATTGTAGTTTTTATGAGGCAATGTTAAAATCGAGGACTAAAGTAGATAATGAAATAAAGGAAAAAATAAGTAAATTATTAGATAATCTAGAAAAGTGGAGAAAAGAAGCAGAATACTTAAGTTTGGATGAATTAATATGGAAAATTTACTTAGATACAGGATATTATCACTTTGTAAGTCTTATGCCAAATGGAAATGTTAGACAAGCTAATTTAAAAATTTTGTTTGAAAAAGCACGAGATTTTGAAAATACTAATTTCAACGGATTATTTCATTTTATAAATTTTATAGATAGACTAAAAGGTAGTGGAGGAGACTTATCTAGTGCTAAGCTAATAGGTGAAAATGAAGATGTTGTTAGAATTATGAGTATACATAAAAGCAAGGGACTAGAATTTCCAATTGTATTTCTATGTAATACTGGTAAAAAATTTAATATGAAAGACCTAAATGAAAATATAATATTACATCAAGATTTAGGTATAGGTCCAAAATATATAGATACAGAAAATAGAATTGAGTATAATACTTTAGCAAAAGAAGCTTTAAAA
>CALXBV010000063.1 GCA_944386635.1 uncultured Clostridia bacterium | reverse complement strand
CAGATGTATATCTTTTAGGTGGTGTTGTCTCTCCTGTCTTTATATTAAATTCTTTTATATTTATAACATCATTTTTCTTTAGTTTTGTTAGAACATCACCATTGCTAATTATTTGTTCATCATCTTTATCTTCTTTGCTGTCACTATCATTTTTTACATCCTTATCATTTTTATATATTTCTAAATAGCCTAAACTTTTGCATATTTTTGCATTAGTAAAAAACTTCTCGTTATTTATATCTATCATAATTGAAATTCTACTATATTCAGCAGGTGGATAAAAAATTGCTAAAAATCTTTTTACTATTAATAAATATACATTAAATTCAAGTTCACCAAGCTTATCTATATTTTCTTTTCCCTGACCTGTTGGAATAATTGCATAGTGATCAGTTATTTTACTATCATCTACATATTTTGTCTTCTCTAACTTAATACTATACTTTTCTTTTATCATTTTATTAATTATATTGTCTATTTCTTTATTGATTTTCATTTTAGCAAGGCCATTAAGATTTTTATTAATAACCTTTGCAACCGAGCTTGAAAGTACTCTTGCATCAGTTCTAGGATATGTAACAAGCTTTTTTTCATATAGACTCTGTATTATTTGTAATGTTTCATCTGGACTTATTTTAAATTTTTTTGTACATTCATTTTGTACCTCTGCTAAATTAAATAATAATGGTGGATTTTCTTTACTACTCTTTTTTGTAATATTCTCTATTTTTCCATTTTTATTGTTACTTAAATATTTTATGAAACATTCAGCATCTTGTTTCTTCTTAAATCCATTATCATTATATAATTTAACTGATTCATAAACACTAGATGTATTAGTAACCCTGAAATCTCCTTTAAATTCTTGATCTTCACATTGAAAAAAAGTTCCCTGTATTTTATAAAAACTAATCTTTTTAAAATCTCTTATTTCTTTTTCTCTATTTACAATAAGGCCTAATACACAAGTCATAACTCTACCAATAGATATCACTGCTTTATCTTCATTCATAATTTTTGCAAGTCTTTTTGCATATAAAAGTGATAGTAATCTAGAAAAATTAATTCCTATTAAATAATCTTCCTTAGCCCTCAAATATGCAGCATCAGATAGGGAATCATACTCATTTAATGGCTTTGCATCTTTAATTCCATTTAATATTGCCTCTTCTGTTTGAGAATCAATCCAAACACGTTTCTTTTCTTTTTTTGGATTACCAGCCATACTATCTACAAGTCTATAAATATACTCTCCTTCTCTACCAGAGTCAGTACATACATATATGGTATCTACATCTTCTCTATTTAAAATATTTGATACAATATCAAATTGAATTTTTACACTATCTATAACTTCATATTTAAACTCTTTAGGAATAAATGGTAATGTAGACAAATTCCAATATTTCATTTTTTCATCATATTTTTCAGGATATGACATTGTTACAAGATGACCTACACACCATGTTACTATATAATCACTTGATTCCATATATCCATTTTTATTTACCGTATTTAATTTTAAAGCTTTAGCAAATTCCTTTGCTACACTTGGTTTTTCTGCTATTATTACTTTTTTTGCCATTTCTACCCCTCAACTTTTTTTATTATACACTAAAAAAGCAAATAAATCAAAAAAATAAGTATAAAAAAAGTAAGGAAATTCCTTACTTTTTGACTATTGTCTAGCTGAATAAAATACTCTTGTCTTATTTAAATCATATCCTTTAGCATTTAACATATCAGATACTGTTACTACCTGATAATCATTTTCTACTAGATACTTTACTATTTCCTCAACGGCTGGAACTGTAGTCGAATGTATATCGTGAAGCAAAATAATATCTCCATCTTGAACATCATTTAATACTAAAGGTACTATCTTAGCTTTATCCCTGCTTTTCCAATCTAGTGAATCTATATCCCATAATATTAAAGGATTATTAATAGCATTTTTTACTTTATCATTTACAGAGCCATATGGAGGTCTAACAAGTATTGGCCTTTTCCCAGTAATCTTTTCTATTTCACTTGCTGTTTTATTTACTTCGTTTACAATTTCATTACTGGACAATTTTGTAAGTTCTTTATGACTCCATGTATGTATTCCAATCTCATGCCCTTTATCATAAACTATTTTTACCACATCTGGATATCTTACAACATTTTCTCCAAGCATAAAAAATGTAGCATGTGCATTATAATTAGAAAGAATATCTAATATCTTGTCTGTGTTTGTCGAATGAGGTCCATCATCAAAAGTTATTGCTACCATTTTTTTAGTTTTATCTATATTGCTGGGTATTAATTTTTGGTATTCTTCATCACTAACACCTAAATTTTCTGCAGTAAGCATTGTAGTTTTATTGTATTCTTTTAAATTATTATATGTACAATTATTTTCACTTCTTCCGATCAAAAAATATAATATTTTCCTTAGTGAGTACATACGTATCTGAATAAATATCTACTATTTTTCCCTTATATCCATCATTAAACAGTTCATCAAGAGTAATATCTTTATTATCCGTTATAGAGCAATTAAAAGTTGAAATATATGTATTATATTCATCACATTTTAATTTCTTTTTAACTGTTGTTATTTTAACTCCAACAATATTATCATTCACCTTATATGTATCTAATATCTGTAAAAAAATAGCTTTATCTTTTTGGAATACATAATCATTTGTATTATTTTCTTCAATAAAAGTTTTAATACTAGAATTTATATACTCATTTATTTTAGTATTTAAAAATTCATTTTCAGAATTATAGCTCAGATAATAGATCTCATAATTTTCTCCTATTTTTCTTTCATTAGTTACACCACCATACTCCATATTACTAGTTTTAAGTTCAGGTATATTTAGTGTATTACAATAATTGTAAATCGATATACTAGTAATAATTAAAATGAAAATGACAATACAAATACAAAATACTTTAAATATTTTTTTCATAACAAAATCTCCTTTTAATAATTATTTTCTTCATAGTAAAAATTATCTTCTATTATGTAAATTAAATCTTTATTAATTATATATTATTCTTATATTAAAGTCAAGAAAAAAATAACTATTATAGCTTAATCTATAATAGTTATAATCCGTAATATACCTTTCCATTTTCTAAAGGTATTCCTTTTTTATTATATAATTCTGTTACAGTAACAATGTTATAACCTCTCTTTTTTAATTCATCTATAATAGGTTGAACAGCATCTATTGTTGTTTTATATATTTCATGCATTAATATAATATCTCCATCATCAACATCATTTAATGTTTTTTTTATTATTTTTTCTGTATCTCTGCTTTCCCAGTCTCTTGTATCCACATTCCATAATATACAAGGTTTATCTATAGCAGAAAGTACACATTCATTTTGATTTCCACCAGGGGATCTATAATATTTAGATTTTTGGCCTATTATCTTTTGAAGTATATCATCTACACTATTTATCTCATTTTTTACATCTTCTTTACTAAGATTTTTTAAGTTCTTATGGCTTTGTGTGTGATTGCATATCTCCATTCCATTATCATATGCATATTTTACAGAATTTTTATAATTTTGTATATTTTCACCAATCATAAAAAACGATGCTTTCACATTATTTTTTACTAATAAATCTACTAATTCCTTTGTGTACCTACCTGGACCATCATCAAATGTTAATGCCACATATTTTTGTCCATCATCTACAACATTATTTTCTTCTTCATCTTTCTCCTCTTCGTTTTCCACAAATTCAGCTTTTACGCCACTACTTTGTATATTTATTTCTATATCACTACCTTGTATTGTTGTATTTATATTACTATAATCTATAAAACTGGATATTGTATTTTCTAAAATAGGAATTAACATTAACATTGCTATTATTAAAAATAATATACTAATATATGATATTTTTATTTTCTTATTATCCTTTTTATAAAAAGTTATATAACCAGATCTTAAGTTTGGTTTCATATATCTTACCTCAATTTTATTATAACTATTATAATAAAATTTATCAATAGCAAAAAAGAGCTTGAAATAAAATTCAAGCTCTTAAATCAACTAACTAATTTGTTGCTTCACTAGATACTCCATCATCGCCAGTTAAAGTTACCTCGACATTTACATATTCTCCATTTCTATACACTTTAAGTGTTACCTTATCTCCTATAGATTTTTCATTTTTAGCATTATTTAAATCTTGTGTTGTAACTACCTGTTGACCATCAAATTCAACAATAATATCTCCTCTAGATATTCCTGCTGCTTCTGCTGGTGAACCTGAGAATACTTGATATACATATATACCTTCAACTAGTCTATTTCTTTGTGCAGTTGCCTCATCCATATTTATTCCATAAATTCCAATATATGGTCTTACAATTTTTCCTGTTGTTTTTAGTTCTTCAATAATTTTAAGAGCATCATCACTTGGAATAGCAAATCCTAATCCTTCAACTGTTGTATCAGTAACTTTAACAGTATTTATACCTATAACCTCACCTTTAGCATTAACTAATGCACCACCACTATTACCAGGATTTATTGCAGCATCAGTTTGAATTAACTTATATGTTCTGCCATCTGTTGTTATAGTTCTGTTTAAAGCAGATATGTATCCAACTGTAACACTACCTGCAAACTCTTGACCTAATGGGTTACCTATAGCAACTGCTAATTCACCAACCTGTAAATCAGATGATTTACCAAATGTTGCCGGTGTAAGTCCAGTAGCATTTATTTTTAGTAAAGCTAAATCTGTAACAGAATCTGTTCCTATAATTTCAGCTTTATATTCTTCTTGATCAGATAATGTAACTGTGACTTGCGCACTAGTAGAAGAAATTGCGTCTTCAACGACATGATAGTTTGTAATTATATATCCATCTTCTGAATATACAATTCCTGATCCTTCCTCTGAAGTCTCTTGTAATTCTCCAAAGAATCCCTGTTCATAATAATCTACTTTTACTCCAACAACTGATGGACCAGCTATTTGTGCAACTGCAACTACAGGATTTTCAACATTTTCAACATTATATGTTGTATTTCCTGCACTTATTTGAACATTATCACCTCTTACTAAAAAGTATGTTGTAAGAGAACTTATAACTGATACTAAAATAACACCAATTATAATAATTAATACTTTAGGCACTCCCCTTCTCTTCTTATCTGGGACATATTCTGCCTTAAAAACCTCTTTTTTCTCGTTATCTTCCATAACAATCATTCCTCCTTATTTTTTCCAGCCGCTACAGCTGTTGAAAAAGCTATTTGTAAATTAAAGCCTCCTGTAAAAGCGTCTACATCTAATACCTCTCCTGCCAAATATAAATTTTTAATAACTTTTGATTCCATTGTCTTAGGATTTACTTGTTTTACATCAACTCCACCACAAGTTATTATAGCAATATCTATTGGCATAAGACCATCTATACTAACCTTCATATTTTTTATTAAATATGCAAGTCTACCTCTTTCTTCCTTAGTTATTTGATGTACCTTTTTATCAGGCTCTATGTTGCTTAAATCAACAATAACTGGTATTAGCTTTTGAGGTAATAAATCAACAAGTGAATTTTTAAATTCTTTATTTGAATATTTATCGAAATCTCTCTTTATCCTCTTATCAAGTGTTTCGAGGCTTAGCGCTGGCTTCAGATCAATTATACCACAAATATCTTTTTTTGTAAACTTATCACCTAGTTTTTCCAGTCTATTAAGCAAACTGCTTCCACTTAACACTATTGGACCAGTAAGTCCAAAATGTGCAAAAAGCATTTCACCAAATGAATCATATATAACTTTTTCCTTATCTAATATTTTAAAATCTACATTTTTTAATGTAAGTCCTTGTAATCTTTTACATATAGTATCATTTGATTTTAATGGAACAAGGCCAGGTCTCAAATCTATTATATTATGCCCATACCTTTTTAAAATTTCAAAGCATTCTCCACTGCTACCAGTTGTTTTATAACTTTTTCCGCCTGTACAAATTATAAATTTGTCTGCAAAGTAATCCTTTTTATTAGTCTTTATTCCAACTAAAATCCCATCATTTATAATTAAATCTTCTAAGCTTGTATTATATTCTATTTTTACTTTATATTTTTCTAATTCAGATCTAAGTGCTTTAACAATATCTTCGGCTTTATCACTTTTAGGAAATACTCTTCCTCCACGTTCCACTTTTGTTTCAACACCTAAACTATTAAAATATTCTATGACGTCTTTATTTGAAAAATTCATAAAAGAACTGTACATAAATTTTGCATTCTTTACTATGTTTTCTTGAAAATCTTCTATATCTCCTGAAAATGTTAGATTACACCTTCCCTTGCCTGTTATTTTTAACTTATTTCCAATACTTGATGTCTTCTCTAATAATATAACTTCATTTTCTTCCTTAGCACTGGTAATAGCAGCCATCATTCCTGCTGCCCCTGCACCTACAACTACAACCTTCATTAATTATCTCCTAACATTTTTTGGGTAGCAATTAATATAGCAAGTTTTGCAGATTCATAAGATAAGCCACCCTGCATATATGCGGCATATGGCTCTCTCATTGGAGAATCTGCTGAAAGTTCAATTGATGCTCCCTCCATAAAAGTTCCAGCAGCCATAATAACTTCATCTGCATAACCAGGCATATTCCATGGCATAGGAACAACATTACTATCTACTGGAGATGCATATTGTATTCCCTGAATAAATTTTATTAATTTTTCTCTATCATGAAAATTTATTATTTGAACTATATCACTACGCTTATCCTCAGCCTTTGGAAATACATCCATTCCTAAGTTTTCAAGTAGTTTGGAAGCAAATACCATAGCTTTTAGTGCTGACTCTACAACAGTAGGTGCCATAAAAAAGCCTTGAATTATATTTTGATTTTGACCTAATGTTGCACCATTCTCTTTTCCAAGTCCTGGGCAATACAATTCTTGTACAATGTCTTCTATCAAGTTTTTTTTACCACATACATATCCACCCATTTCGCATAGTCCACCACCAGCATTTTTAATTAAGCTTCCACAACATATATCTGCTCCAACAGCTGTAGGCTCTTTTTCTTCAGTAAACTCACCATAGCAATTATCTACAAATATTACAACATCTTTGTCTACACTTCTTATTGCTTTTACTACTTCTTCGATTTGTGAAATTAATAATGCTTTTCTTACTGCATATCCTCTAGATCTTTGAATATGAACAAGCTTTACATTATGATTCTTTAAATATTCTTTTATTTCATCTATTTTAAAGTTATCATTTTCGTCTAAATCTATCTGTGAATACTTTATGCCTTGATTTATTAATGAATTTTTATTTTCTTCTAATCCAATTACAGTACATAATGTATCATATGGCCTACCTGATATTGCAAGCATTTCATCTCCATATCTTAAAATTCCCTTTAGTGCAGTAGCTATAGTATGAGTTCCACTTACAAATTGTACTCTTACTAGTGCGTCTTCTGCTCCAAAGACTTCAGCATATACTTTTTCAATTGCCTCTCTTCCTATATCCCCATGTCCATATCCTGTTGACTTGGCAAAATGAACCTGACTAATAGGAATATTTTGAAAAGCCTTTAGGACTCTTGCTTGATTATATAAAGCCATTTCTTCAATTTGTTTAAAAACATCTTGTACTTCTTCCTCAGACTTTCTAGATATTTCTTCTAATTTTGGACTAATATTAAATAGTCTATATGCACTTTCCATTTCCTTATCACCGTAATTATTATACCACATACATAGTTCAAAATAAACATATTATGTCTATTTTCACGAAAAATTCATTACTTACATAAAGTTTTCAAAAATGTCACAAAGGCATAAAAAAATAGGAACACTGTTCCTATTCTTCATCTTCATCTTCTTCAATTCCTTGTTGTTTTAAAAATTGTGAATATACTTTCTTAGATAGTTCTTCATCAACTACTGTATCGTATACTTCTTCACCATCTTCGTCTTTAATTTCCAAAATTACTACAGCTATTTCATCGCTTTCTTCTTCTTTTAATTCTGATAAAATTAAAAATGATCTATCGTCTAATACGACAACATCAAGTTTTTCAAAAGTAACATCATTTCCATTTTCATCTGTTAATACTAATATTGGTAGAGAACTCTCATCATCATGATCATGTCCACATCCTCCACAAGTTCCACATGAGCCTCCACAACCTAAAGTTTCTTCTTCTTTATCCATTTAATTTCCTCCTTTAAAGTATACTATATATTTCTATACACTATCTAGATAGCATATTTAAATATCCTTCTAATATATATGTAGCTGCAAGTCTATCAGCTACTCTATTTTTCTCTTTTTGAGATATTTTCATTTCTTTCATAGTTTTATATGCAGAAACTGTAGTAAGTCTTTCATCCCACTTATGAACAACAAGTCCAAGTTGTTCAAGTTTTGGAATAAGACTATCTATTTTTTCTGTTTTTCCAGATTTGGTACCATTCATATTCTTAGGATATCCAATAACTACTTCGTCAAAATCATACTCTTTTTTTAATTCTTTTATACCATTAATAAATCTCTTATCACTACCATTTATTATTAAAGTATCAAGTCCCTGAGCAGTTATTCTTAAAGAATCTGAAATTGCAAGACCTACTCTTACATCTCCATAATCTATTCCTAATATTCTTTTCATATTACACCTATAAGTCTAAATATTTTTTTATCATTTCTTGTAGTAAATCATCTCTTTCGATTTTACAAATTAAAGCTCTTGCATTTTGATGAGATGTTATATAAGTTGGATCTCCAGATAAAATATATCCTATTATCTGACTTATTGGCTCATATCCCTTATCTTTTAAGGCTGCCACAACTTTCTCCATAATTTCTTTTACCCTTTTTGATTCATCCTTTTGTGGTTTAAAAACTGTTGTATTTTGATCCATATCTATCACACTCCTTAAAAATATATAATCAAAATTTATTATTTTTTCTTTCTAAATAGACCAAATCTTCTTTGAGATTTAGTATCTTCTTGAGTATAGTGCTTTTCTTCAACACTTACTTTACCCTTCGTAGGATATATAGTATTTATAATTTGATTTAAATTATCCTGAAAATCCTTTGTAAAACTCGAAAATTTATTAGAATACTTATATACCATTTCTATATATTTTTTATAATTTTCAACATCAAAAGGTAAAATAAAATATTGCACTCTTTTTGGATTGAATAATTCATCAAACATTTTTAAATCATAACTTGTATATGTAGCAATTCCATCTATTATATCTTTAGATGTCAAACTACATTCTACGTACTTATTTATTATTATTTTTATCTTATCCATTCCTATACCACGCTGCTTTAATTCTCTTAAGAACATAGTTATTTGATTTATATTTAAAATATTCATATCCTGTACTATATATATGTCTTGAGCTAATCTAAAATAATCAAGCGGTGTACTAAAATCAGCATCTATAAGAACAACATTATTATTTTTTGATATTGTCTCTACTAATAAATTAGGATTATAAGATTTTCTATCTTCTCCTGGAACAGCAGTATATATACTTAACTTTTCATATACTAATGGCTCATTTTTACCGTTTGAAGCATACTTTAAACTTTCTCCTGCTATATTTCTTTTTCCAGTATTATCATATGTATAAATTGTATACATATCCCTTTTTCTAGTCATATCTACAATTGCTGTCTTTATTTTCTTTTTTGCTAGATAAGTTCCTATAGCATTTATACAAAATGTAGTACCTGCCTTTGGAGCTCCAACAAAACATACTGTTTTTTTATAATCCTCAGGGACATCATAATATTTTTTTACCACTTCAACTTCTTTAACTTGTGTTATTACTTTTGGAACTTCTTTTTCAATTACTTTTTCTACTACTTTTTCTTTTGGCGGCTCTTTTACAACTATTTGATTAGCTATATCTTTTCCACTTTGAATTTCATAATTAGAATTGTTACCTTTGTTTTTATCTACAATTGATTTTTGAGGTGCCACTTCAGTTGACTGAACTGCAGACATATTATTACTTTCTAAAATACTTTTATATGAATCACTATTTTGAGCTAAATACTCTTTTACATCTTTAGGAAGCCAATTTATAATAACTCCCATCTGTTCAGTTGTATATTGAGATACAATTCTATCAAAGATTTCATTATATCTACTAGTATCCCCATTTAAGTTTTTATAATATGCTATTATTCTTCTTAATTCTAATTCGTTTACCTCTGAAGTATTATATACATCATTAGGATCAAATTTATCATAATATTTTTTAGCATCTCTTTTGCTTGTAGGACTATTTATAGCAGCACACACTTTTCCTTTAGTTCTATCTGAACCCGTTAAAGTTGTATATACACCCAAGAAAAATAATCTAGCTAAGAAACTGTCACCTAATCTTCTTCTATCAGATGCAATATATATTAAATCTCTTGCCTCAAAATTATTAGTTATATCATCAATATATTTAAATAATTGCTTATCTGCTTCAGCATAACTCTTAGTAGGCAATTTTTCAAGCTCTTCACTTAATACTGCTCTATCATATTCTCCGGTAGCTATTTCTTTACTAAATTGTCCAAAATAAAAAGCTGTTTTATATTCTAACTTTTCTTTATATTTTTCTTCATAGTATTTAGCAATATCTTTTACAGTTTGCTCATTACTTATTCCAAAAAGTACCTTCATATTCTCTTCCCTTCTAATCAATTTATCTTAAGGTTATATTAATATAATATTTATTATATAATTATAAATGCATATACTAATGGTAAACATTGTACAACTACCATAAAGACAGCTATTCCCATTACCATATTTTGACCTTGAACTTTAGAAGCCAATACTTCTGATCCCACTACATAATATTTATATAACGCATATATCATAAATAGTGTAACAAAAGGCCATGAATATTTTTGTATCATTACTAATATGTTTAATGCTCCATCTAAAATTTGATCGTTTGTAACTGTATTACTTGCTGCAAAAACGAATTCATTCACAACCGCTAAAAGCACTGATACAATCAGTAACGAAATAATTGGTTTTTTATATGCCATATTGATTACCTCACTTACTCTAACAATTAAATTTATACATTTATAATTATATTATAAATAAATTCAAATATCAAGTAATCGCTACCAAAAAGTGTGAAAAAGATTTATTTTACATAAAAAGCAAAAAAATTCAAAAGTAAAAAATTACTTTTGAATTAAAAAATGCTAAAAACTCATCTTTTTTTGTAATTTTCTAAGTTTCCTTTTTCCCATTTTTATTGCATCACAAAACATATCATTTTTAATAACTCCTAAACATGTGCCAGCTACCATTCCAATTATTGTACCTTTTATAAATTCCATTATATCATACTCCTTTCTTACAATTATTCTTTTCATTTTTTATATTTATTAAACTAGTAATTATTTCATATATTCCAATAATTAGCATAAATATATAAAAAAATTTTTTTATTTTCTCTTGTTCAATAAATCTGTTTAATATTATTCCACATATACACCCAATAATTATAAAAAATAAAGATTTAAAATATTTTTTATTAAATATTTTTTGATTTTTTAAATTTTTAAAAATAATTGCAATACCAACAGATATAAACAATAAAAGGTTATAAGTTCTTGCCTCATCTATACTTAAAAGATCAAACAATAGCGATAAGATTATAAATGATGATCCACCGCCTATTCCTATGCCAGATAAAAATGATGCAATACATGCAACTAAATATATCATTTAAGCCTCCATAAACTATAACAACTTAAAATAGTAAGAAATAATCCCGATACTAAGTTTAATATATTTCCATTTATTTTCTTCATAGTTACATTGCCTAAATATCCAAAACCTAGAGATATTACTATAAATATCAAACAACTAATTATACTAACATTTGATTTTGTCAAATAATATATGAATGTAGGTATTGATATTATTGGCATTATACTAAGTGAGAAATCTCTAGATTTTTTAGTATCCTGCTTCAATATATAAACTAAATAAAATATGAGTATTTGTCCTGCTCCAGCAGAAAATAGTCCATTTAAAACTCCTACAATAATTAATACTATAATTTCCATATTAATATTATTGCTAATTTATTAAAAAATATAAAAAAAGCACATAAATTGTGCTTTTTATACTATATATTCTTTATATTTGTTATATTGTGATTCTCTACATTCAATATCTATTAAAGTTCCCTTTTCTGTATATTCAGTACTTAAGACATTTGAATTATCCATTAAATAAGACAAAATACTACCTTCAGAAAAAGGAATTAGCATTTTACACCTCTTATAATTTTTAAACAATCTTTCTATTATCATATTAATTAGTTCATTCATACCTCTTTTTTCTTTTATAGACAAATATATTTCATCTTGATCTATTAAAGGCAATTTATCTAACATTAGTTCGGATTTATTGTATACATAGATAATTGGTATATTACTTGCGCCTAATTTTTCTAAAGTATCTTTTGTGTTTTGTATATGTTCATAGAAATTAGGATCAGAATAATCTATTACTTCTAAAAGCAAATCTGCATTTTTTATTTCCTCTAATGTTGATCTGAATGCTTTTATTAAATCATGTGGTAATTCACTTATAAATCCTACCGTATCAGATAATAGAAACTTTCTATTATCATCTAACTCTATTTTTCTTACAGAAGTCTCAAGTGTAGCAAATAACATATCTTTTTCTATTACTCTTTTATCTTCATCTTTAACAAATTTGTCAATCATATAATTCATTAGACTAGATTTTCCAGCATTTGTATACCCAACTAAAGACACTAATGGAATATCTGACTCCTCCCTTTTTTTTTTTTTTATTTCTCTATCTTTAGATAATTCTTCAAGCTCTTTTTTTAGTTCTGAAAGCTTTGACTCTATTCTTCTTCTATCTAATTCCAGTTTTTTCTCACCAGAGCCCTTATTACTAAGTCCTGCTCCTCCACCTTGTCTGCCCAAATTTGCACGCATACCAACAAGTCTTGGTAACATATACTCAAGTCTTGCAACTTCTACTTGAAGTTTTGCCTCTTTAGTTCTTGCCCTTGTAGAAAATATCTCAAGTATTAATGATGTTCTATCTAACACAGTACAATTAATTATATCTTGTAAATTCCTTAGCTGTGTTGGAGATAATTCATTATTAAAAATAACTAAATCCACTCCTAAAGTATCAGCAATTTTAGATATTTCTTCTGCCTTTCCTTTTCCTATATATAATGGCTTATTTATTTCAAAAAGATTTTGTACTTCTCTTCCTACAACTTCTATATTACATGCATTTGCTAAGTTTTCTAATTCATCCATTAACTGTTGAAAATTTTTCTCAAAATTTACATTTGCTCCAACTAACAATGCCTTCTGTTTTTTTTGCTCCATATTATCACCTAAAAGTATTATAGCATATGAAATAAAAAAAAGAAACACATAAAAAAGGTAGGTATACACACCTACCTTAACCTTAAATATTATTTACCATATTCTTCGTACAGTATTATTATATATTGCACATATATCATAGTTATTTCCATCAGCACCAACACCAACAATTGTACGTAAGTAACGTCCTTGCTCGTTGGTTAAAGTTGTAACAAATAATCTACAAATGTTAGAAACAGAATCTATTTTAGTCATATTATCTCCATTATTTCCAAGTAAATTAATATATACATCTCCTGATTCACCTAAAAGACATGTTGCTTCATTTGATCCTTCACCTATCCAAGTTCTAACAACATCAACTATCTGTTCGTCAATGGTATATGTATGTTTTTCATTACCGTTTAATGATGAGAAATTTGCAGTATTTCCATTTACAACACAAGATCCTGTATCTGTATAACAAGTATATCCATTATATGATAATTTTTCGCCATTATAAGTTGAGCCTTTTTCATAGTCAAATTTTGTCCTAATTACTTTTTCAACAGTTTGAACCTCGTTTTGAGTACTATCTGTTTCTTCATATTTTTCTAATTGTGCCTCAATCTCTTGCTTTTCATTACTTAAAGATTCGACTTGAGCTGTTAATTCGTTTACCTTTTTATCTGAATTTAAAAACTTATATCCAAAAAAGAAAGATAAAGATCCTAAAAATACAATTACTACTATTAAAATTATTATAGTTATTTTACTTTTCATATATAAACCCTCCTATATAAATAGTAGCATAAATTATATAATAATAGAAATAAAAATAAAAAATCTAGCAAATATTATTTACTAGATTTTGGATACCATATATTAATTTTTTCATTATTTAAAACTTTTTCTGGATTTTCATAAATTATTCTATTATATAATTCGTCATCATTAATTAATTTTTTAATCTTCTTTATTGCTTTATCATACACATCATAAACGGTATTATTATGCGAATCTGTTCCTAAGAAATGTACCATATTATTTTTTAGCATTTTCTCCACATTTTTCTTAGCATCTTTACCATATTTTCCTGTAATACTTCCAATATTACTTTGTAATAATACTCCCGATTCAATAAGTTTTAATAACGTATTAAAATCTTTTGTGACAAAATCATATCTTTCAGGATGAGCGAGAATAGGAATAAATCCAGCATCTTGTAACTTATTAAACTCATCATATACATTCATAGGAATAATATTATTAAATAACGGTAATTCAACAAGAACATATCTAGAATTTGCAAGTGTACACACTTTTTTATTTTTTATTAAATCAACAATATCATTTGTAAAAAATATCTCATTTCCTTCATATACTTTTAAATTTATATTTTCTAACTCAAACATTTCATTTAGCTTTTTTATATTATTTACAAAATCTTCATTTACAAGCTCATTATCATGAATAATATAGTGAGATGTAGCAAATATGCCAGTATATCCCAGTTTGATTGCATTTCTTGCCATCTCTAATGAAGCATTTATATCTACTGCCCCATCATCTGTATATGGAACTATATGACAATGTATATCTAACATATATATACCCCTTTCAATAAAAATAAAGTAAGTAAAACTACTTACTTTACTTACAATTATTTTTCAAGAACATACTTTTGATATGATTTAGAATATTCTTTTCTTCTATCTGTTGCTATTTGATTTAATATTATACCTGGTATTTTTCCGCCTACCGCTTCGATAGCTTTCTTTGTATTTAATAATAGCTCTTTCTTTGTTTTTCTAGATGCTGCTACTATAAACATATAATCTACCTTTTTAGCATAAATTAAAGCATCAGTAATTATAGAAGCAGGTGGTGTATCTATAATTATTAAATCAAATTCTTTCTTTAATAAATCTAATAAGAAATCTATATTAGCAGTTCCTAATAATTCTGAAGGATTAAATGGTACTGGCCCTGAAGTTAAAAGATAAACATTATTTATTTCTGTATCTTGTATTTTTATCTTTAACTCTTCTTCTATTTTTTCAATCTTTTCTTTTTCCATTTTTCCTCTTAATTCTTTTAATAAATCTGAAAAACCAGTTCTATTAGATTTTTTAAATATTCTATGTTGTCTACCTTTTCTTAAATCAGAATCAATAATTAATACTTTTTTACCATATTGTGCACAAGAAACAGCTAAATTAGCTGTAACCCAGCTCTTTCCTTCTCCAGCATTTGAACTAGTAATACATATTACTTTGCTACTATCGTCTTCAAACAAATATAATAAATTAGTCCTAAATAATCTAAAAGACTCTGATATAGGTGAACGTGGGAAATCATTAACTATTATTTCGCTCTTTTCCATTTAAATAGTCCTCCTTCTTCATTATCTTCTAATCTTGGAATTGATGCAATTACCGGTATATTTAATAATGATTCTATATCTTTTTCATCTTTTACAGTATCATCAAAATATACTATTAAAAATACAACTCCACAAGATATTATTAACCCAACTAAAGCAAATATGACTATATTTTTCACAGTTCCAATGTTATAAGGTAAACTACTTGGTTCTGCAATATCAATTACTGACAAGTTATCTATCTTATATATTTGATTTACTTTTTCTCTAAAAACTTCTGTTAAAGAATTTGCTATATCTGCACTAAGTTTTGAATCTTCTGTAGAAACTGTTATTTCTATTAATTCGGTATCATCTTTTGATGTAACTGTTACACTAGAAATAAGCTCATCTGGACTCATATCTAATCCTAAAGTATTTATTACTTCTTTTGCGATCGTTTTACTTTTAATAATTTCACTATATGTTGAAACAAGCTTTGAGTTTAATGTTACATCATTTTGTGTAATTGCTTCATCATTTATATTAATATTTCCATCTGATTGTGTATTATCTTCAGTTGATTTTGAAAGAACAAATGTAGTACTTGATTTATACATAGGTGTTACTAAAAATTTAGAATAAATTAGACCTACTACTGCAAATATTACTACAGTTGCTACTATGTATTTCATTTTTTTCTTTAGAGCATATAATATCTCAATTATATCTAACTCTTCCATTTTTTCCTCCCTTAAAACACGTAAAATAATTATATCACACATTACATAAAAATGCAATCTTTATTATATATTTTATAAAAAAATATCTTAAGATATTACTTAAGATATTTTTTCTTTTTTTAATGTAACTTGTACGATTTCTGGTCTATTAAACATTCTAATTGGAATTGATGCATTACCCATACCCGAACTAGTAATTATTGTTACATTATCTTCCTGCGTTTTACCATAAGAATATTTTGGAAAAAATTTTCTTCTTGGAGATAACAAGCATATCTTACCAAATCGAATAAGTCCACCATGGATATGTCCAGAAAATATTAAGTCTACTCCTAGCTCTTTATATAATTTAAAGTTTTCAGGGTCATGTGCTATTAAAATATTAAATTTTGTACTGTCTAAACTAGATAGCTTTTTTATCATATAAGTAATATATTTATTCTTTCTATCTAAAGTTAATTTTTTAGGTTGCATATTTTCTCTAAATTTTAAAGCATTTATTACTATTTTATCATCTTTTTTATTAAAATACTCTTTTCCATTTATAATGACATGAACGCCTAAATCTTTTAATTTATTTATATATTGTTTATATCTAATATATCCAAGCTTCCTTTCATGATTTCCAATAGAATAAAACACTGGATACTTAGTATAAATATCTTTATACATATTTATAAATTTATCCATATCCCTTTCTCTTTTATCTATTATATCTCCACTCATTATAATTATGTCTGGATTTATCTCATTTACTTTTTGTATAACTTTTATATTATTTTTTCCAAATATTTTACTGTGAACATCACTAATATGTACTATTTTAAATCCATCAAATGCATCTGGTATCTTTTTGTTTTCAACAACATATTTTTTTACTTTTAAACAATTATTGCTAATATATATTAAAATACATATTAGTAAGACCACACTTATTATTAAAACAGTATATATCATTTATATCACCCGTTAAAATTATAATATATTTTTTTAGCTAAAGCAACAAAATAGATAAATGAAATTTCATTTATCTATTTTTATATTAACTATCCATAACTTTTTTAGCAAATTGCTCTCCAATATTTTTTAATTGATCTATATCGTACTCAGATGGATTTAATTTTATTCTAACTGGTTCAAAGGGAACATTAAATTTTAGCATTTTCAAACATGTCATTATATTAAGTGGTGCCTCTCCGCTCCATGCATATGATCCAAAAGACAAAGCATACATTCCTTTATTGATAACTGGATTTAACACTGTCATAACTTCATAAATTTGAGGTAATGTATCAGATAATATAGTTGGTGAACCTAGCATAATACCATTAGATGTAGATAAATCATTCTTAGCTTGTTTCATATCAGCAACTTGTAAATCATATATCTTTACTTCCACATTGCATCTTCTAGCACCATCTGCTAAAGCCTCAGCTATTTTTTTAGTATATCCATAAGATGAAACATAACATATAGTAATCTTCATTTTTTCAGGCTCTTCTACTTCACACCATTTTCTATACATCTGTATATACTTATCTATATCTTTTCTTATTATAAGTCCATGACCGGGACAAATATACTCTATTGGTATTAATGATATTTTATTTAAAGCATTAACTAAAAATGGATTTTTAAAAGGTCCTAAAATAGCATCAAAATAATATTTATACTGTTCGACAATAATTTTATTAGTTAAAACTCCATTTGGCTCTTCAACATCATTAAATAAATTTTCACTTGCATAATGTAATCCAAAAGAGTCACATGTAAATAGCATTTTATCTTCTTTTAGATATGTATACATTGAATCAGGCCAGTGTAACATTGGAAATGCAAAAAATTTCAATTCTTTATCTCCTAATTCAATACTATCGTTTGCAGTTAAAACATTTGATTTAAAATCAAAATTTATGATATTTCTTACAAAATCTATTGCCATTTTTGTACCGCAAACTTCTATATTAGGATTTAGCTTTAATAATTTTTCTATTGAACCAGAATGATCTGGCTCACTGTGATTTACAATTAAATAATCTACATCCTGAATTTTTACATGCTTTTCTATATTACTAATATATTCATCAACAAACTGATTTTTTACAGTATCGATCAAAGCTGTTTTTTTACTTCCTCTTATTAAATATGCATTGTATGATGTTCCATAATCTACATTCATAATAACATCAAAAACTTTTGTATCCTTATCTAAGACACCAACATAATAAACATTATTTTTTATTTCCATTATAATTTTCCTTTCTATTTAAGTTTTATACTAATTTTTACAGGATGATGATCACTGTATGAGAAATTATTTTCAATTGTTTCCACACTTTCACACTCTATATTAGGACTTATTATATATCCATCAATTATATATAATTGTGTATTATCATAATTACCACTATATTCCTCATTTAATAGTCTAGCTGTTGGTCTTTCATAATCTACAGCGAAATTCCATCCTTCTGGTAAATAATCTTCTGGTATTTGAGTTGGTACATAATTGTCATTATCTATAATTGGAAACTTTTCTAAATCAACTCCTGGAAATGTTTGATTAAAATCTCCTCCAGCAATAACATAGTTTCCTTTTTCATACTCTTCTTGCATTACTGTAATTAATTTATCTAATTGCTCAGTTCTTCCATCGTCTGAACCATATGCATCCAAATGTATATTATATATTACAAGCTGCTTATCGCTTCCATCTATTGCTACTCTTTGTTCTAATAAGCAATTTTTATACATAACTGCTCTTATTGGCCAACTATACGCACTAGG
>CALXBV010000062.1 GCA_944386635.1 uncultured Clostridia bacterium | reverse complement strand
CTTTTACATATTTTTTATTTTAACACATCTAATATTTCCTGTGATGATAACATTTTCTGATCACCAGTAGTCATATTTTTTAATGTAAATAATCCTTTTTCTTTTTCTTCTTCACCTATAATGATAACATATGGTATATCCAGACTATTAGCATATGTAAATTTTGATTTTATTTTTGAATTTTCTTTATATATTTCATTTGGTATACTATTATCCCTTAGTAAATTTGAAATTTGAACTGCTTCTTCATATTCAGTATCCATTGTAATTATTCCAACTTTAGATATTGATTTTCTAGAAGTATTTAAAAGGCCTAATTCTTTCAAATTATAAAATAATCTAGTAAATCCAATAGACATTCCAACGCCTGGTAAATTTTTCTTAGTATAATAACCAGCTAAATTTTCATATCTACCTCCAGAACAAATACTACCAATTGATTCATAGCCTACTAAGTTTGTTTCATATACAGTACCGGTATAATAATCTAATCCTCTTGCAATAGTTAAATCTACAGTAAAATTCTTTTCATTAACTTTAAATAATCTTACATATTTTATTACTTCTTTTAATTCATTTAATCCTTCATTAAAAACACTACTATTAAATCCTAATTTACTTAACTTTTCTATTTTTTCATCAGTTGTTCCGTCAATTTTAAAAAACTCTTCTATTTTATCAATAGTTACCTTAGATAACTCTAATTTTGCTAATTCTTCTTTAACAGCATTCATTCCTATTTTTTCAAGTTTATCTATTATAATTAAAATTTCAGTTTTCTTTTCTGATATATTTAACTCATCAAACAAACCATTTAATATTTTTCTATTATTTATTTTTATAATAAAGTTATCAAAACCTAAATTTTTAAATGTAGTATAAATAACACTTGGTATCTCTGCATCATTAATTATACTTAATTTTCCATCACCTATTATATCAATATCGCATTGATAAAATTCTCTGTATCTTCCCTTTTGAGCTCTTTCTCCTCTAAATACTTTTCCTATTTGATATCTTCTATAAGGAAAAGTTAAATCATTATAATATTGCGCAACATATTTAGCAAGTGGTACTGTTAAGTCAAATCTAAGACTTAAATCCTTATCTCCTTTTTTAAAAGAATAAATTTGTTTTTCTGTTTCTCCACCAGCTTTAGCAAGTAATACTTCCGATGATTCTATAATAGGTGTTTCTTCAGGTAGAAATCCATATAATTCATATGTTTTTTTTATTATATCTAGCATTTCATTAAATTTTATTTGATCTTGTGGCAATAATTCCATAAATCCACTTAAAGTTCTTGGTTCAACTCTTTTAATATTATCCATTATACTCTCCCTTTCTATAAAAAATTTTATATGTTTTTTTATATAAAAAAACACGTAAGTTTTTGGCCTTACGTGTAAATATTATCCACACATCAGGCACAATAAACTATGCCTGAGCTAATTTTCATATTAAAGCGCAGACATAGAATAAATATGATGATGTGCTAAAATGTTAGTAATTTTTTCTTTCTTCATTTTATTCTACTCCTTTCAAATATACAAATATTATACAACACATGTATCTAAATGTCAATTAAAAAGTATTATTGACATAACAATATAAATAAAAAATATTCCTATAAATACTAAAAAAGTGATACATGTAGAAAAGAATAAACTTGATTTTATAATATTTTTATTACTAATTTTCCAAAAACATAAAATGTTTTGTATTACACACGAAAAATACACGAAATACATTGGCAAAAGGAAGCATATATTCCAAATTCTATTTATATCATACAATTTATTAATATATATTACTATTGCTGATATAAATATAGCAACAATGCACATTGATTGCATCGCCTTTGACGATGTATTTATAAACAATTCATATCTACTTTGTTCATTCATTTTTTCATCACCCATATATTTTTATCCTTTCACACTTTTAATATATAATACCATTTTTCAACTGCAAAATAAATAAATTTTTAACATAATTAATTAATTATTCATTTAATATATTAAACAGAAAGGAGTAAATTTTGTGAATCTCATATCTACACTTTTATTTACCATATCTACTAACTTAGATAATATTCCTATTGGTATAGCATATTCTTTAAAAAATAACAAATTAAAATTTAAAAATTTATTTCAAATATCTTTTTTTACAAGCTTAATTACATTTATCATAATGATATTTGGATCATCAATAAACTTTCTGTTACCAGAAAGTTTAGCAAATAAAATTGGTGCTTATATATTAATAATAATAGGTAGTTATGGTATATTAAAAGAAATAATTTTAAATATATTAAAGAAAAATCCAAGTATAAATAAAAAATCTATAGACTCTATATATCATACTGCTCTTATTCTTTCAATAAACAACTTGTCTACTGGTCTTAGTGCTAGTATAACTGGAATAAATCCAATATATGCTACTATTTTTACTTTCATTTTTAGTTTTATATTTTTATATATAGGTTTTTTCATATCGAAAAAAATAAGTAATAGGTTAATTAATTATATATCAGAATATTTATCTTTCATTATAATTTTAATATTAGGAATTATAGAATTAATATAAAAAGACAGCTTTGTAAAGTAAGTCATAAATTGACACTTTACCTTAAGCTGTCTATCTTTATAATAATTGTAAAATATATTTAGTTATTTAGCTAAATTTTTTATTTCTTCTTCTACCTTTTTTATAAACGAATCCTTCTCCATGATTCCAAGATCACCATTATCTCTTGAACGTACACTAACCTTATTTTCATCAACTTCTTTATCACCAATAATTAACATATATGGTATTTTTTGAAGTTGAGCTTCTCTAATTTTATATCCTATTTTTTCTTCTCTATTATCTAATTCAACTCTTATTCCCTTAGACTCTAATTCATGTAATAATTTATCTGCATATTCTATATGTCTATCTGCTATTGTTAGTATTTTTACTTGTACTGGTGCAAGCCATAATGGAAATGCGCCTTTTGTCTCTTCTATTAAGAAACACATAAATCTATCCATTGTGCCAAGTATAGCTCTATGTATTACAACTGGTCTATGTGGTTTTCCATCTTCTCCAATATATTCTAATTCAAATCTCTCTGGTAATAAGAAATCTAATTGGCAAGTTGAAACAGTAACATCATGACCTATTGCAGATTTTAACTGTACATCAAGTTTTGGTCCATAAAAAGCTGCTTCTCCTTTCGCCTCATAAAAATTTATGTTTAACTCTTTTAATATTTCACGAAGTTGTGATTCTGCTTTTTCCCACATTTGATCATCATCAAAATACTTTTCTTTATCATCTTTATCCCTTAAAGATAATCTAAACTCATAATCTTTAAATCCAAAGTCTTTATAAACAGCCAATATAAGATTTACAACTTTTCCAACCTCTTCTTTTATCTGATCAGGTCTTACAAATAAATGAGCATCATTTTGACACATTTCTCTTACTCTTTCAAGTCCACAGACACTACCACTATCTTCATATCTAAAATCATGAGCAAGTTCTCCTATACGAATTGGCAAATCTCTATATGAACGTAATTTATTTTTATATATTAACATATGATGCGGACAATTCATTGGTCTAAGCACCATTGATTCTGATCCCATTTCCATAACAGGAAACATATCTTCTTTATAATGATCCCAATGTCCACTTGTTTTATATAAAGCAACATTTGCAAGTGAAGGTGTATATACATGTTTATATCCCATTGCAACTTCTTTATCCACAATATATCTTTCAAGAATTCTTCTTACAGTAGCTCCATTTGGTAAATATATTGGAAGACCAGATCCTACTAGCTCATGAGTCATAAATAACTCTAAATCCTTACCTATTTTTCTATGATCTCTTTTTTTAGCTTCTTCTAGTTCTTCTAAATATTTTTCTAAATTCTCTTTACTATCAAAAGCTGTTGCATATATTCTTTGCAGCATTTTATTTTTTTCATCACCACGCCAATATGCACCTGTAATACTCATTAATTTAAAAACTTTTACACTTTTTGTATAAAGCATATGTGGACCAGTACATAAATCTACAAACTCTCCTTGCTTAAAAAATGATATTTCCTCACCCTCAGGTAAGTCCTTAATTAGCTCCACCTTATATGGCTCATTTCTTTCTTCCATCAGTTTTATAGCATCTTCTCTTGATAATTTAAAGCTCTCTATTTTTAAGTTTTCTTTTATTATTTTCTTCATTTCAGCTTCTATTTTTTCCAAATCTGCTTCAACTAATTTAGGTTCAACATCAACATCATAATAAAAGCCATTTTCAATTGCAGGACCTATTGCAAGTTTCGCTTGTGGAAACAATCTCTTTATTGCCTGTGCCATTATATGAGAAGCAGTATGTCTTAATACTTGTAAATCCAGCTCTGCTTCATAAACTTCATTATTACTATTTACATATTTACTCATTTAAATCACTCCTTATAAAATTATATATTATGTATATTATATTTTTAATTTTATCTCGTGACTTTTATAAACAATTTTTTCATAGAACCTTTTCCTCCTTTTAAAATTCTACAAAAAATGTACCCCTACAGACACATCTTTTGTCCATAGGGGTACAATATATCTATCGCACGGTTCCACCCTAATTTTTAACTTAATTTATGATTGTACGAAATCAACGGTAGTTTCCTACTAACTCCGGGGTAGTCTTCAGTAATATCTTATTAAAATTGGCTTACAGCCCACGGCCAATTATCTCTTGTAACAGTGTTAAAACTTACTCGTCCCATCAACGTTATGTAATAATTATAATACTTTTCTCTTCAAAAGTCAATGCTATTTATTTCCTTTCATTGTTTCACTTAGTACTTTATAAAAAGTATTTTCTTTATATTCAAATACATTATATGTAACATTAAATTCTGTTACTCCTCTTGTAACTAAATCACTTATTCCATCTCCATTTAAATCCGCTAAGAATTCAACTGAATACAATGGAAAATCATCACTATTTTTCAAATCTTTTGTATAACTATATTGTACTATATCTGCTTCATTATTGTTAGGATATGCAGCTATTATTGCACTATATACTCCTCCAAACAAGCCCTTACCATTACTTGTTACTGATATAATTCTTACCGGTGTATTTGTATCTATATATCCACTATATACATTTTTTATATTCATAGTTGTATTATATATTCTATATATTCCTAAGGCTTTTTTTACATATTGATAATCTATGTCATGTATTTCTGCTTCATTAAATTGTGATGTTAAAGCATAATTAGAATCTTTTGCAATAGCAAAATATTCATCTACATAATTAGGATATGTAGTATTCACAAATACAGTATTCTCATCAGTTAAAAATTCATTTACTTTATATGTGCCAGCTCTTGCACTATTATTATATACATCTATCTCATAATCATTTTTATTACTACTTTTAAAATAATATTTATTTGCACTAACCCATCTTGAATTATATGTAGCACCAATAACTAAATTGTCTATAATTATTGGTGTAGAATTTGTAGCTACGTCATCACTTACATTTTTAGCATCATCTAATTGTCTTTCAACATCTATTCTATCATTAAAACAAAAACATAAAAGTAATACCATACCTAAAACTAATAATATAACAAATATAGCTATTAATAAGATATATATTTTTTTAAATTTTAATACACTTTTAGAATACTTTTTCAATTAATATACCCACTTTCCTGAATCAAATGAAAATACACAGCCGCAAAACTTTTGCATATAAAGCCCATATTCTCTTGCCTTTTTTTGTCCTTCATAATATGTAGAACGATAATCTGAATATACATACTCTATATTATATTTTTTAGATAATTCATCAGCTACACTATTTATAACATCATGATTTTGATATGGACTTCTTGTAAGTGTAGTTGATACTATATCATATCCATTTTCACTTGCATATTTAAATACATTTTCTAATCTTCTATAGTAACAATATTTGCATCTAATATTATATTTTTTATTTTCTCCAACATTTTCTACTACATCTTTTACAAAGCCATTAAGGTCATATTCATCACAAATTACCCTATTCACATTTTTCATATTACAAAATTTAATAAAAGAATCTTTTCTTCTTTCATATTCTGCTTTTGGATGAATATTAGGATTATACCAATATGCAGTAAGTTCTACCTTTTCTCTTTTATTATTTATTAGCATTCCGTTTTGCTCAATATCTTCTTGTATTGTTATAAAACAAGGAGCACAACATACATGCATTAATACTTTTTTCATACTAACTCCTTTTATTTTTTTGGATACTCTATATCTAAATGTTCATATGCCAGTGGTGTTGCAATTCTTCCTCTTGGTCCTCTACTTAAGAAACCTATTTGCATTAAATATGGTTCGTATACATCCTCTATTGTATCCTTATCTTCCCCAATACATGCTGCAAGTGTATCTATACCAACTGGTCCACCATTAAACTTTTCAATTATAGTCTTTAGCATCAATCTATCTGTATTATCTAATCCAATCTCATCAATCTCAAGCCTGTCTAAAGCTTTTTTGGCGACATCATAATCTATAGATGATTTTTTTTCTACTTGTGCAAAATCTCTTACTCTTTTTAATAATCTATTTGCAATTCTTGGTGTTCCTCTACATCTAGAACCAATTTCTAAAGCTGCATCTTCATCTATCTCAACGCCTAATATTTTTGCACTTCTTTTAATTATACTTGCAAGCTCTTTTTCTGTATATAAATCTAGTCTATGTATTATGCCAAATCTATCACGAAGAGGTGAAGATAAAGAGCCTGCCTTTGTTGTAGCACCAACTAAGGTAAATTTTGGTAAATCAAGTCTAATTGATTTTGCTGATGGTCCCTTTCCTATAACAATATCCAAACTAAAATCTTCTAAAGCAGGATATAAAATTTCCTCAACAGACTTATTTAATCTATGTATTTCATCTATAAATAATATATCGTTTTCTTGTAAATTAGTTAAAATAGCTGCTAGGTCTCCTGCTTTTTCTATTGCAGGCCCAGATGTTATTTTTATATGACTATTCATTTCATTTGCAATAATCATGGCAAGTGTTGTTTTTCCAAGTCCTGGAGGTCCATATAACAAGACATGATCTAAAGATTCTCCTCTATCCTTGGCTGCTTCTATATATACTTTTAAATTTTCCTTTACTTTTTCTTGACCTATATATTCATCAAAAGTCTGAGGCCTTAAAGTTGTTTCATCTACTTTTTCATCAAAATCTTCATCTTCATATATAAGCTCTGGAGATATAACTCTATCTTCAATCATAAACCAAGCACCTCTTTTTCTTGTATATTATATCAAACATAAGTTTTTAAGTCAAACTAAAATGAATATTAATTTTTGTAGATTAATATAATAACTATGAGGTTAGTTATGAAAACTATATACATAAAAAGATCAACCATAAAATTACTTTTTATAATTTTGGCTATATTTATTTTTGATATTATACTTGTGTATATTAATTGCGATAATATTGAATATTCACAAAGAGAATTAGAACTAATAGAAAAATATAATAATAAGAAATTATTAGTTTTGTCCTTTGATGATGGTCCTAGCAAATATACACCCGAATTACTATCCATTTTAAAAGAACAAAACGTAAAAGCCAACTTTTTCATATTAGGAAAAAATGCTATAAATTATCCAGATATATTATTACAAGAAGAAAAAGATGGTCACATAATAGGAATTCATAGCTATGAGCATGTATTTTTTACCAAAATTTCTAGTGATGATGTATTAGAGCAAATTACTACAACAAGTAATATAATATATGAAATTACACAAGACTCTCCATATTATATTCGAGTTCCTTATGGAATTTTAAATAACAATGTCAAAGAAATTATAAAAAGCCAAGATCTTCAAAGTGTTTTATGGAATGTAGACTCACTAGACTGGAATTATAAAAATACTGAAAAAATAATAGAACATGTTATTAATACTACTCAAGGAAATGATATTATTCTTATGCATGATACGTTTAGTACAACTGTAACTGCAGTAGAAAAACTTATTAAATATTATAAAGAAAACGGATATGAATTTGTTAATTTAAATGAATTTTACAGAATAAAAAATATTGCTAAATCATTAAATTAATTGCTAATTTAAAGCTTCTTATATATAATATATATGGAAGGCGATAGTTATAAATATGAAAAAATATATAAAAAAAATTATAATAACAATTATTTTAATTGTACTATCAATAATATTTGCTATATATTCAAAAAATTATATAAATCAAAATATACATATATACAATGATAATAATATTCCAACTGATATAGAGAACTCTGAAAATAATTTAGAACTAGTTGAAGCAACAGTTACTAAAGTAGTAGATGGCGATACCATTTGGGTAAATATTAATGGAAATCAAGAAAAGGTAAGGTTTATAGGAGTAAATTGCCCAGAATATACAACAAAAATAGAGCCATATGGAAAAGAAGCTACAGAATATACTACAAATGAACTTTTAGGAAAGACTATATATCTACAAAAAGATATATCTGAAACAGATGATTATGATAGACTTCTAAGATACGTTTGGCTTGAAAAAGTTGATAATATAAACGAAGAAAATGTCAAACAATATTTATTTAATGCAAAACTTGTACTAAATGGATATGCCCAAAGTAATTACTATAAACCCGATATCTCTTTACAAAAATATTTAGAAAAATTTGAAAATGAAGCTAAAGCAAATCATCTAGGAATGTGGGAGTAAAAAGTGTTGCGTTTGCAACACTTTTTACTATTTATTATTTATTGTTTATTATTATATTAATTTCTGTATAAGCTCTCCTTTTCCATCTTTATATATAAATTTTGCATAGGAACCATTTATTATAGTCATTTGCGGTGGAATGTGTCCAATATCTACATTATAAACTATTGGCACATCATATTTACTCAATGCTCTTTTTACTGCATCTTTAAAAGTAAAATATATATTATCATTTTGCTGCATCATAGATCTACCTATTAAAAATCCTTTAACATTTTTAAAATACCCCATTTGATCCATATGCCATAATCTTCTGTAAAATTCTAAAGATGTAAGTTCACAATTATCAATATACCATATTATCCCTTCATCAAATTGTGATATAAAATTATTTATATTATCCATTTTAGTACCAGATATTAAAGAAAATGTATCAATACATCCCCCAATAATTCTTCCTTCAAACTCAATGTTATTCATATCACATTCATATATATTATCTTCTGTTAAATTATATCCCTTTAAGTTTCCTTCTTCATATTCTTGTTTTTGATATTTAGGATAACTTTTTTGAGAGAATTCTATATCTTCACTAAATAAAAAATCTATACAATCTTGAAGTGACTTATATCTTGGATTAATAGCATAATCACTTATATTTTCCATATGTATAGTAGCAATATTAAATTTAGTTGTTATATATAAATTTAATAAAGATGGATCTGAAAATCCTTGAAACCACTTTGGATTATTTCTTATAATATCTTGATGATTTTCAAGATATGGCAACATTTCCATTAAAAATTCTCCACCTCTTGCTGCAATTATATATTTTACTTTAGTATCTTTATATAATTCTAATAGCTCATTAGCTCTTTCTTCACCACTAGAGCTTACTATACCTTCATCTTTTCTAACATTATCTGTTTCAATAACATTCAATCCAAGATTCATAATATTATCTATAGCTATATCTATTTTTTCTGGATTTGATGTTGAAGAGACTGCGGTAATTCCAACAGTGTCTCCTTTTTTTAGTTTACTTGGATATATTATAACTCCCATATTACTCCTCCATTTCATACAATATAATAGATAATAAGTTAAGAGCTGCTGTCTCTGCTCTTAATATTCTACTTCCAAGAGATATGCAATTTACATTATCTATATTATTTAAAACATCGGCTTCTTTTGTTGTAAAACCACCTTCAGGACCTATTATTATACCAATATTTTTATAACTCTTTTCTTTTATATTTTTTATTTGATTTTTTAAAGAATTAGTAGCTAATTCATAAGCAAATAATGTACATTGATTATTAGATACTAAATTACACATATTATTAAAATTAACAATATTTTCTACTTTAACTATATCCATTCTACCACATTGTTTGCATGCTTCGTCTGCAATTTTTTGTAACTTTTCTTCTCTTTTTTTCTTTCCTTTATCGTCTAATTTTACAATTGTATTATTTGATATAAATGGAACAATTTTTTTAACCCCAATTTCCACAGCTTTTTGTATAACAAAATCCAGTTTATCATTTTTAAGCAAAGCAATATAAAGTGTTACATTACACTTAGGGATTCCAATAATCGGAGCATCTTTTACATACTTTAGTTCTATATCATCTCTTTCTATTTTACTTATAGTATATATTTTATCATTTATAGTTATCTCATCACCCACATTGTGTCTTAATACTTGAATGTGTTTTACTTCACTTCCATCAATAATAATAGTATTAGCATCTATATTTTTTATATTATTCTTTTCTACTATAAATCTTCTTGCCACAATAATCCTCCTAAATATATTAAAATTATATAATTAATAAAAAATAAAGTCAATCAAAAAAATGCCTTTAAGTATAAACTTAAAAGCATCCTTATAGTTACGCATTTTCTTGTAATACTGGTAATATTTGCTTTTTTCTTGATACTACACCAGGCAAAAATGCTGTATTATCTTCTAGCTTTTTACCAAATCCACGTTCAAATATATCACTACTTTTTCCAAGTACAATAACTTGTGAATTACTATTTATAATGTCTGTAATAGCAAATACAAATAAATCTAAATTATCTTTTTCAATGTCATTTTTAATAGATTCTTCTATTTCTTCTTTTCTTTTCATCATATCAGCTATATCTGCTGTATTTACTTGTGCTACTTTTGCACTCTTATCTTTTAATGAGCATACTTTACAGTCTAATGCTATTAACTCATTTGCTGTAAAATCACTTAAATCAGTTCCAGCCTTTAACATATCTAGTCCATATTCTTGTGCTTTTAGACCTGATATCTTTTCCAATTCTTCTATAGCTTTTTCATCTTCTTGTGTTTTTGTTGGAGATTTTAAAAGTAAAGTATCAGAAATAATTGCACTCATCATTAATCCAGCTATTTTTTTATCTATTTCCACATTATTTTCCTTATATAATTTATATAGTATTGTACATGTACATCCTACAGGCTCTGCTCTATAATATAAAGGCTCTGATGTTTGAAAATCACAAATTCTATGATGATCTACAACCATTTTTATTTTTGCATTTTCTATATTTTTTACACTTTGTGAAAATTCATTATGATCTACTAAAATTACTTCTTGACCATCTTCTATCTCATTAATCATTTCTGGCGCATCAACTCCTATATGATTAAGTACATATTCTGTCTCCTTATTTAAATTTCCAAGCCTTACTGCTTTTGCCTCTTTTCCTAGTTTTTTTTGTAAATTTTCCATTACAATTGCTGAACAGATTGTATCTGTATCTGGACTTTTATGTCCAAAAATAAGTGTTTTTTCCATAATATATCTTCCTTTCTTATATTGTATTTTCTTGCTTGTGTATAATTCTTTGAATATTTTCTCTATGTTTATATATGACTAATAATAAGGATATAATTAAAGCTGGTATATAACTACAACCAAGTATTAAAGATAAAATTAAATATAGTGTACATCCAGCAAGTGCTCCTTTTGCTATTACTTTAGTAATTGCTATTATAATTATACCTACTACTATACAAACAACAACATATCTAGTACTAAAAATACTCATAAGTATTATAAACTCTACTATTCCTTTTCCACCATTAAACTTATATATAGCTGGAAAGCAATGACCTATCATACAACCCAAAATTACAGTAGATTTAAATAAACTAGTATTTATATTTTCTCCTAAATATAATGCTATAAATTTTGCACAGTAATAGCTAATTACTACTTTTAATATTGTGAGTAACAATACCAAGATTCCTGTAAAATTTCCCATAACCTTAAATGAATTATATACACTAGCATCCATATTTCCAAGTCTACGTATATCTTCTTTTGTCTTCAACTTACAAATAATAATAGCTGGATTAAACATATTAATAATATATACCACTACAAAAATTAAAACTATATTTATACTCATAATATATTGCCTCTTTAATCTTTAGCATTTTTCCTTTCTCTAATAATCATATGTATAGGTGTACCTTTAAATCCAAACTGTTTTCTTAAATGATTTTCAATATATCTTACATATGAAAAATGCATCAATTCCTTAGAATTAACAAATATAACAAATGTAGGTGGTCTTGTTGAAACTTGCGTCATATAATAGACTTTTAATCTTTTACCTTTATCTGATGGTGGCTGTGTTATTGTTATCGCATCAGCTAGAACATCATTTAGCATACCAGTAGATATTCTCTGACTATTTTGCTTGTTAACCTCATTTATCATTTCAAATAATTTATCAACTCTTTGTCCTGTAAGGGCAGATATAAATATTATAGGTGCATAATCTAAATAAGATAATTTATCATAAACTTTTCTTTTATATTTTTCCATAGTATTTGTTTCTTTATCAATCAAATCCCATTTATTTATGACAATAATTACTCCTTTTCCTGCTTCATGTGCAATACCTGCAATCTTTTCATCTTGTTCTGTTACCCCTTCTGTTGCATCAATTATTATTAAACAAACATTTGATTTTTCAATAGCACTTTTTGCTTTTAAAACAGAATATTTTTCAAGTTTATCATATACTTTATTTTTTCTTCTTATTCCTGCAGTATCAACAAAAATATATTTTCCAAATTTATTTTCAAAATAAGTATCTATTGCATCTCTCGTAGTTCCAGCAATATCTGACACTATTACTCTTTCTTCTCCTAAAATTTTATTTATAAGTGAAGATTTTCCGGCATTTGGCTTACCTATTACCGCAACTCTTATTGTATCTTCATCTTCTGTCTCCTCATCAACATCACCGAATTTATCATATATTTCATCTAAAAGTTCACCTATACCAAGTTTTTTACTAGCTGATATAGGAATAGGATCTCCTAAGCCTAAATTATAAAACTCATACATTTCATCTGGTGGAGCACCAACCCTATCACACTTATTACATACTAATACAACAGGCTTTTTAGTTTTCCTTAGCATTTGTGCTACTTCTTCATCCGATACTGTAACACCAGCTTTAACATCTGTAATAAATACTATAACATCTGCAATATCCATAGCAAGTTCTGCTTGTCTTCTCATTTGCTTTAGAATTATATCATCTGACTCAGGTTCTATTCCTCCTGTATCAATAATTTGAAAAGTTGTACCTCTCCAGTTACAATCCGCATATATTCTATCACGAGTAACGCCTGGTATATCTTTTATAATAGCAATTTTCTCTCCAGCTAAGACATTAAATAATGTAGATTTTCCAACATTTGGTCTTCCGACAATTGCTACTACTTTTTTTGCCATTTTCTCCCCTCCTTTTTTAAAAATTAAAAATTTACAAGTAATATTTTAACATTTTTTATGTAAAAAGTCAAAAAATAAGAAGCAACTTAAACAATTACTCCTTATTTTTATTTCTATATCACTATATCATCCTGCTCTTCCTTTTTCTTCTCTTCTTGCTGTTTTGCTTTAAGTGCCTCATATTCTTTTGGTGTTTTATCAAGAGCCATATGTATATCATCCATAAGTGGTTTTAAATACTTAAGCTCACCTGAATTGATATCTTCTTTTCCTAATCCGTCTATTTTATCCAATAAATCAATAAACTCTTGCTTATTATCATAAATTACTTCTTGAGTACCACTTTTTTCTAAATCTCTAGCCCTTTGCCTAATGAATAAATTTATACCACAAGCTTTCGAATATATATCCGACAATTGCTTATTTCCTAAACTATTTAGTGTTCCCATACGATATAAAGCCCTATCAAAATATTTATATAAAGAATCATCTTTTGATGTGATTAATCCATTTTCTGGAGATTCTAATTGATCCATACGATATCTCATCATAGCATAAAAGTCTTCTCTTAATTTAGAATACTTTTCATCTTTTAGAAATCCATATGGTTCATTTTCAAAATTTCTTCCTTTCCAACCAAGCTCTGCAACAGAAAACATTAATTCATTCATTTCATATGCATTAGGATCACTATTAGGATTAGAATTTATATAATCTAATACATCATTTATTCTTTTTTGCGTAACATTAATTCTATAATATAAATCGGCTTTAGCTCCATTTACTACAATCATCTAATCACCTCATAAATTTATATAAATCATTTTTTACTATTACTTTTTTCTTCTTTTTTATTTTTCCTATTAGCCATAGTATTGGATAATATATCTAACACTATAGCTAATATAATAACTAATGTAGGATAAACAATACTCAAACCATAATACTTACAAATAAATACTAATACTATAGCTATACATGCTATAAATAAAACAAAATAATGCATACTAATTATATATTATATCCTGATCAAAATATTTTTTTATGACTTGAGCAAATTTTGTTTTATCTATTTGAGTTGTAGCATTACTAGAGTAATACTTTTCTGTCCCATCTGTAAGTCCTATTTCTAAACTCCAATCAGAATCCGCTCCACTATCTCTATTTTGAGTATCATGATCTAATATACCACTATTATATATTTCTTCATTGTAATCTAAAAATTTATTTTCTCCCCAAGACTCTTCTTCATCTCCAGATGGAGTTCTAAAAGCAGCAGAAACATCTCCATTTTCATTTCTTATTACATAATACACATTATATCCACCATCTACCTTTTCAGTATATATCAATCTTTCAACAGCATTTGAAGCATTCACGTGATAGCTATCCTTAGAATATCTATATACACCTACTCCAGCACATACACATATTAACAGTATTAATAAAGCAATAAATATATAATGAATATTATTTACATTTATTAATTTTCTTTGATTTCCTTTAAAATTCAATTCTTTACTTTTTTTTATTTTTTTAGGCATTACATTACACCTTCTTGTTGCTCTTGAGCATCAAGTTCCCTTTCAGAAGTCAACTCTCCTTTTACAACAATTCTTTTTGTTGCTGCCTGTGTACAAGTTATTAAAGTTATCTCTCTTTTACTTCCACCATTTAACACATCAGTTCTTGATGGATCAACAACTTCTGTTGATGTTACAGTATAAATATATTCATGTGTTCTTGTTACAATTCTTACTTTGTCTCCAACTTGTACCTTATGTAAATTTCTAAAAAGTTCTGTATATATATTATTATGTGCTGCTAAACAAAAGTTACCGATTTGACCTGCATCAGCACATCCTTCAAATTTACCGATATAGTTTTTAAGTGTCTCATCATCTGTTCCTTCAGCAATTTGACCTCTTATAGAGTAAGCAGGTATATCTAATACAGCAATTGCATTACCAGTAACTCGTAATGGCGTATTTTCATTATTGGCTAAAGAAGCAAGTATACCTCCTTCTTGTGTTCCACCTGATACACTTATTTGCTCCGTTAATGCTTTTATCTTTTCTTGATTTAACAAGTTTTTTACCTCAATTATAGCAAAAGAAGTAACAGCTATAAAAACAACTAATATTGCCACTTCTTTAGCTCTTGCTTTAAATTTTAATTTTCCAATTTTTCTCATTAGTACCATCCTCCTACATAAGTAATGTTCTTAATTACTTAGCTAATTAAATTATACCATATTTATTAAATCATAGTCAATAATTTTGTAATTATACTTTATGTAATCTCATATATTTGTATTGTAGCATTATTTTACGAAAAAAATCTAGTATTATTGACTTTTTTGGTTAATTAATATATAATGTTTGTGTTATTTTAGCAAAAAATGTATTATTTTTTACATACATTTTTCAAGGAGTTGTAATATTATGAAAATTGGTATTTTTACCGACACATATAATCCTGTTACTTCAGGAGTTGTAACATCAATTAATATGATAGAGCAAGAAATGAAAAAAAGAGGTCACCAAGTATATGTATTTACAACATCTAAGTCAATACAACCTAACGAAAATCAAACATTATATATGCTAAATAGTATACCCCTACTCATTGCTAAACAATATAAAAATAGAATAGCAACATTTTATTCTAGAGAGGTAGCCAAGCAAATAAAAGAATTAAACTTAGATATAATTCATACACAATCCGAATTCTCACTTGGTGCATTTGGAAAAATCATATCAAGAAAATATGATATTCCATTTATTCATACTTATCATACAATGTGGGAAGATTATGTACATTATATAACTCCTATAAAAGGTAGAAATATATATTTAAAAAGATTGGTAAGAAAATTTTCCAGAAGATTATTAAAAAAAGCTCAATGTTTTATTACTAATTCAAATAAAAATGCTAAATATTTAAAATATAAATTTAATATAAACAATAAAACTAAATATAATATTCCTACTAATCTAGATA
>CALXBV010000061.1 GCA_944386635.1 uncultured Clostridia bacterium | reverse complement strand
TGATAATTTAAAAATTCTCCTTCTATTAATCTACTTATTATTATACTATTACCCATTTCAAATAAAGCTTGATTTCTGTTAATTCCAATTCTTACTGTTTCACCTTCTGTATCACTTAATATTTTTAATAATTCAGATAAAACTCTTCCAGGAATAATAGCTTTAAAATCATTTATTTCTTTTTCGCAAATATGTTTTCTAAGTGATAATCTAAATCCATCAATAGTAACAATTGTTAAAACATTATTTTCAACTTTTACTAAAGCTCCATTATATACTGGTCTATTTTCATCTGTACTAACAGAAAATAATGTTCTTCTTATCATATCCTTAAATACATTCTGTTCTATTTCTATACTATTTTCAATATCAAAAACAGGTAACTTTGGATATTCATTTGGATTCATAACTGCTAATTTAAAAACACCATTTATTGATTTTATTACAAATAAATTATCATCAACAGATATCTCTACAGTTTCATCTTCGATTTTTCTTACAATTTCATTTAGCATTCTTAAATCTACAACTGTTTTTCCCTCTCTTATAACATCACAGTCAAAAGTATGTTCTGAACCTATTTCTAAATCATTTGTTATAAGTTTTAATTTATTTTGATATGCTTCAAATAAAACTCCTTCTAATATTGGCATAGTTGTTTTTGAACTAGATGTCTTTGATACAATATTTAAAGCATTTATTAATTCTTTTAAATCACATTTAATATTCATAATTTTCTCCTTTTCTATCTATTTAACTACCCACTATGAGATTAAATTTTATTATTTTATTATAATAAACTAAATCTAAAAAATCAATAGAAAATATAAATAAAAAACTATTTTTAGCTTTCTCTTTCTAAAGTCTTTTTTATATCATCTATTAGATCTTTAGTATCTGGATTATTATCATAGTCATCTTTTATTTTAGAATAAGCATGTAAAACTGTTGAATGATCTCTTCCACCAAAATCTTTACCAATAGCAGGAAAAGACATATCTGCTACTTCCCTACACAAATACATAGCAATTTGTCTTGGAAAAGCAATTGTAGAAGATCTTTTATCACTTGTAAGATCTGTTACTTTTATATTAAAGAATTTTGCAACCACTTGCATTACTAATTTACTAGTCATTATTTTAGTATTTTTTACTAAAATAGATTCAATAGTATTATCTACTACAGCATCAGTTAGTGGATTATTTGTAAATTTTGTATATGCTACTAATTTATTAAATACACCTTCTAACTCTCTTACATTAGATTTTACTCTTGTGGCTATTTTTACTAAAATATCTTCATCAATAACATATCTTTCTTCTTCAGCTTTCTTTTTTAATATTGCAAGTCTTGTTTCATAGTCTGGTGTTTGAATATCAACGCTTACCCCCATAGAAAATCTAGTTTTAAGTCTATCTTCTAATCCATTAATTTCTTTAGGAGGTTTTTCAGATGTAAGAACAATTTGTTTTCCACTTTCAAAAAGTGAATTAAAAGTATGGAAAAATTCTTCTTGACATTTATCCTTTCCAGCAATAATTTGTACATCATCTATAAGAAGTAAATCTACATTTCTATATTTCTGTTTAAATGTATCGTTCATATTTGGATTTAACATAGCTTTTATTAGCTCATTAACAAATAACTCACCTGTACAATAAATAACCTTTTTAGATGGGTCCTTGTCGATTGTAGCATTACCTAAAGCTTGCATAAGATGTGTTTTTCCAAGTCCAACTCCACCATAAATATATAATGGATTAGTAGCTCCTAAATTTTCATATACTGAATATGCAGTAGCTCTTGCAAATCTATTACTACTACCTACAATAAAATTATCAAAGGTATATCTTGGATTTAATCCTGCATTTTCTTTTAATACTTTTGTATCTATTTTTTTATTAGTATTATTTATAGAATTATTTCCTACTTGAATATCTCCGTATTGACCTTTTATAACTTCAACATCTAAATTGTCATCATTTTCATTTTCTGGAATTGCATCTTTTGCTTCAAAAGTTATTTTATAATCTACACTTGTTAATATTTTTAAAGTATTTTGTATTAAATCTAAATATCGTTTTTTACAAATTTCTATATGATAACTAGATGGAGATAAAAAACAAATAGTATTTTTATCTATTAATCTAGGTACCATTACTTCTATATATGTTTTATATGCTATTTGAGAAGTCTCTTCTTTTAAAGCTTCAAGAGCTTTTTCCCATATATTAATAAAATTATCTTCCATGTCCCCTCCTTTATTATAGAATATAAATCCGTATTCTCTTTAATTATTATAATAAATTAAATTCAAAAAATCAACAAAAAATTATTTATAAATTGTTAGTTATCCACATTATAAACATATTATATTGTGTAAAATGTGGATAGTTTAATTAATTATTTTTTATAATTATATATATATTAATAAAAACATTAAAATTATTTTTTGAAATTATTTTTTTATTTAAAATTTTTTTTAAAATAAAAAAATTTAATAAAAAAATTTTTTTATATTTTATTTTTTTATTCCGAAAAATGTAAACCAATTTTTCTCACGCGCGCGCACGCGCGTTAATTAATAATAGTATTTATTTTATTTATTATTATAATAGTAGTAGTAGTAGGGGCTGTGGATTATGTGGATAACTATGTCAAAGCCTTGATACTACTGGATTTTGCCTGTGGATAACTTTGTGGATAACTTTGGCAGTTATCCACATTATCCACAGGGGGGTCTAAAAAAATAAAATTTTCACAATTCTATCACAGAGTTATCCACAGGTTATCCACAGTTTCCTGTGGATAACTTTTTTAATTTAGCAATTTTAACAGTTTTGCAATTATTTTGTAATTTTTTAGCAATAAAGCAATTTTTTTATTTAAAAATCCAGTTATTTAGCTAATTAGAAAGTTTGTTATTTACAAATAAATTTTAATTTATCCACAGTTAGAAAAGTCTAACTTTTGATTTTTTTTGATTTAACTTTTCACAGAAAAATTTGGTCTTTAAAAATATGTATACTAAAATTAACTAAAAATATATAAAAATGAATAAACATTAAGTATTTGTAATTTATAACTAACTTTTTTTAAAATTACTAAAAATTGAAAAGTTATCCACAGAGTTATCCACAGGTTGTGGATAAAATATGATAATTTTGTGAAATTTATTTTTTTAAATTACATAAAAACTGTGGATAACTTTTTTTATTTATTTAATTTTATGTTTTATTTAAATCTTGATATTACTAGCATTTCAGCATTTTTGTTTTATAATTTTTTTAATAAATTTTTTTAATAAAAAAGTGTAAAATAAAATTTAAAATCTTAGTGTGCCACTTTACATAAAAACTGTGGATAACTTATAAAATTATGTAGTTTTTGACTATTTTTTTACATATATTTTTGATAAAAAAAATAAACTGTGGATAACTTTTGATTTTTAAAAAATTAGGTTAAAACAATTTGTAATTTACAAATTTACATAAAAACTGTGGATAACTTTTTTTTATTTTTCGACTTTTCACAGAAAAATTATAAAAATTTTAGGGTTGACAAAAAAATAAAAATATTATATAATGTTTGCACTTATTATAATTTAAATGTCTAAATATGATTATTAAATTTAGCATTTATTTTTTTTGGATTGAAAATAATATATATTTATACATTTTAGGAGGTGTATTAACGTGAAGAGAACATATCAACCAAAAACAAGACAAACTAAAAAAGTACACGGATTCAGAAAAAGAATGTCTACTTCTTCTGGAAGAAATGTTTTAAAATTAAGAAGACAAAAAGGAAGAAAAGTACTTTGTGCTTAAGTTCTACTGAAAAGTGGGTATGTTTTTCATATCCACTTTTAAATTATCTAGGAAGGGAAAACAATGAAATATACTCTTAGAATTAAAAAAAATAATGTTTTTAAATATATTTTTAAAAAAGGAATTTATTCAAAAGGAAATTTTGTAGTAGTGCATGTTTGTAAGACAAAAAATTTTAATCAAACAAATACTAATAATTTCTTTGCTGTATGTGTTTCTAAGAAAAATGGTAACAGTGTTAAAAGAAATAGGCTAAAAAGACTTGCAAGAGAAGTATATAGACAAGAGGAAGAAAATCTAAAAAGAGGATATAATATTGTTATTATTTATAAAAAAGAAACATTATCAGATAAAGTGAACTTTTTTACTATAAAAGATGATATTATAAATTGTTTTAAGGATCTTGATTTGTATGAATAAAATTAGAAAAATTTTTAAGTTACCAAGAAAAATACTAGTATCTTTAATTAGGTTTTATCAATTATGTATATCTCCTCGCCTTGGAAGTCACTGTAAATACTATCCCACATGTTCTGAATATACTAGGCAGGCAGTTGACAAATATGGTATAATTAAAGGTAGTTTATTAGGTATAATAAGAATATTAAAATGTAATCCATTTTCAAAGGGTGGAGTGGATTTACTAAAGTAAAAGATGGGGGATACTAATGATTGATTTTATTTGCGGGTTATTAGGAGGTATAATCAGGGCAATATACAACATTTGTGGACATAATTATTTAGTTGCTTTATTGATTTTTACCTTTTTAACAAAGCTAATACTTTTCCCATTAATGTTAAAACAGATTAGATCAACAGCATCTATACAAAAAATAGCTCCAGAGGATAAAAAATTAAGAGAAAAATATAAAGATAATCCTCAAAAATTAAATGAGGAATTAACTAAACTTTATACTGAAAATAAAATTAGTCCTTTGGGAGGATGCTTAATACCACTAATTCAAATACCAATAATTTTAGCTATGTTTTGGGTTGTAAAGCAACCATTGACATATATAGCACAAACTGATCCAGCTGTAATTGAATCTTATACTCAAGAATATTTAGGAAAAGAGGAAGTTACTGAGGCTGAAATGAAAGAATATGAAATTACTATAGCTAAGAAATATAATTTATTAGATATGAATATTGGATTTGGATTAAATTTAGGAGATACTCCAAAAGATTCATTTTCACAAGATGAGAATAATAGAGTAAGTAAATTAACTTTAATTATTCCTATACTTACTTTTGTATTTGCAATAATAAGTAATAAAGTATCTCAAAGAAAAATGCAGATGTCTGAAGATCAAGCTGAAATGCAAAAATCTATGAATATGGTAATGCCTTTAATATCTACTTATATAGCATTTGCTTGGCCTATTGCACTTGGCGTATATTGGCTATTTGGAAGTATTTTAGGTATTATTCAACAATTGATCATGGATAAGATAATGGAAAAAGAAAATGGTGTAGTAGAAGTAAAGAACAAAAAGAAAAAAGATAAAATATTATTCCTAGGAAAGGGTGATAATAATGACTAAAAAAGTTACCGAACAGGTAGGAAAAACTGTAGAAGAAGCTATAAGAAAAGGATTAGAAGAATTAAAAGTATCAAGAGATGATGTAAAAATTGAAGTACTTGAAGAGCCATCAAATGGTGGAGTTTTAGGTATTTTATCTGCTAAGCTTGCTAAAGTAAGACTTACAGTAGATAAGAAAATAAGTGATGAACAAGCTCAAAAAACTATAGATAAATTAGATGAGATTTTAAAAAATATCTTTGCTATTACTGGTGAGAAAGTAGATTACGAGATAAAAAGAAATGAAAATCAAATAAATCTTGTTATTAAAGGCGATGATATGAAACATTTGATTGGATATAAAGGTAAAACAATTGAAGCTTTTCAATCTATTCTAAACTCAATGCTTCAAAGAGAAGATGAAGAATATGCAAAAGTATTTGTAGAAATAAATGATTACAAAAAGAAAAAGGAAGAAAAACTAAGAAAATTAGCTAATAAAATGGCTGCAAATTGTGTTAAGTTTAGAAGACCAATAAAACTTGAGCCAATGTCAGCATATGAAAGACTAATAATTCATAGAGAATTAGCTGACAGAACTGATGTAGAAACTGAATCCATTGGAGAAGAACCAAGAAGAAGAGTAGTAATAAAAAGAAAATATCAATATAGATAGTTTTTTTAGGAGGTATGAGTATGGAAAAAGATGAGGAAAGAGAGGATTTTATTGATGAAATAAAATCAAAAAATGATCCTATTGAAGAGTGGCCAACAAATAAATTAAAAAAAGAAGTTGAAGGTGACTCAGGTAAGGGACAGACTAAAGAAAGAGACGATCTAGGTATTGAATAAAATTATATAATCACCATTCTATTTAGGTGAAAGTTAAATAGAACTCAGTGATATAGCAAATAATGCTATTTTACTGAGTTCTTTTAGGTAAAGGAGTGAAAATTATGTCTACAACTATAGCTGCAATAGGTACAGCATTATCTAATAGTGGAATAAGTATAATAAGAATTAGTGGAAACGATAGCTTAAACATAATAAAAAAAATATTTAAAACCAGTCATAAATTGGAACCTAATACTATTGTTTTAGGTAAAATTATGAATAATAATGAATTTATAGATATTGCTTTAGTTTCATATTTTAAAGCACCTCATTCATATACTGGTGAAGATGTTTGCGAGATAAATTGCCACGGTGGAACACAAATAACAAAGCAAATATTAGAAATTGTACTTGAAAATGGAGCTTCTTTAGCACAACCTGGTGAGTTTTCTAAAAGAGCTTTTCTAAACGGAAAAATGGATTTATCACAAGCTGAAGCAGTAATTAATTTAATTAATGCAAAAACTCAAACAGAAACAAGAATTGCTGCTAAGAACTTAGAGGGAGATTTATCAAAAAAAATTAGATCTTTAAGAGAAGAACTGGTAGAACTAATGGCTAAAATTGAAGTTAGTGTAGATTATCCAGAATATGATTATGAAGAGGTAGAGCCAGAATCAATAATTGGCTTATTGGATAAGAAGATTAATGAAATAAATTCTATTTTAAAGACTTATGAACAAGGAAAATACATAAAAAATGGTATAAATGTAGCAATACTTGGAAAACCTAATGTAGGAAAGTCTTCATTACTAAATAATTTAGCTAATTATGATAAGGCTATTGTAACAGATATACCAGGTACAACTAGAGATATAGTAGAAGAAACTATTAATTTAGGAGATATAGTATTAAATATATCAGACACTGCTGGAATTCGTGATACTGATGATATTATTGAAAAAATAGGTGTAGAAAAAAGTTTAAAAATATTGGAAGAAATGGATTTAGTTATATATATAATAAATGGTCAAGAGGGAATTAGCAAAGAGGATTTTGAAATTCTTTCTAAAATCCAAAATAAAGGACTTAAATATATAATAGCTATAAATAAGATTGATGTTGCACAAAAATTGATTTTAGATGCCATTTTGAAGCAAATAAAAGAAAATAAATTAAATGATCCTATATTTATTTCTGTAGAAGAAAATAAAGGTATAGATAAATTAAAAGAAGAGATAATTAAATTATTTAGTTCAAGTGATTTAGATTATACACATGAACTTATTATTACTAATGAAAGACATAAAGATTTACTAAAGAAATCTGTGGATTATTTATATGACGCTAAAAAAGAAATATCACTTGGACAACCAATAGATATTGTTTCTATATACGTAAAAAAGGCAACAAAAACACTTGGAGAGATTATAGGAGCAGATGTTACTGAAGATATTATTTCAAAGATATTTGAAAAATTTTGCTTAGGAAAATAGGAGGAAAATAATGAGCGAGTATAGTTTAGGAACATATGATGTAGTAGTTATTGGTGCTGGACATGCAGGATGTGAAGCAGCACTTGCAGCAGCAAGAATGGGAAAGAAAACAGCAGCTTTTGTTATTAATTTGGATACTTTAGCAAATATGCCATGTAATCCAAGTATAGGTGGTACTTCAAAAGGACATTTAGTAAGAGAAATCGATGCTTTAGGTGGAGAAATGGCCAAAAATGCAGATAAGACTTTTTTACAATCAAAAATGTTAAATACTTCAAAAGGTCCAGCTGTTCATTCTTTAAGAGTTCAATCAGATAGAAAAATGTATCATATTGAAATGAAAAAGACTATGGAAGAGCAAGAAAATCTGGACGTATATCAAGCAGAAATAGTAAAAATACTTGTAGAAAATAATAAAGTTGTAGGTGTAAAAACAAAGATTGGAGCTACTTTTTATGCTAAATGTGTTGTTGTTGCTACAGGAACATATTTAAAAGGTAAAGTTATTATTGGTGAAGTATCTTATGAGAGTGGCCCAGATGGCGTATTTCCAGCTAATGATTTATCACAAAGTTTACTTGATTTAGGAATAGAACTAAGACGTTTTAAAACTGGTACACCAGCAAGAATAAATGCTAAAACAATAGATTTTTCTAAAATGGAAGAACAATTTGGAGATAAAGAAATAATACCATTTTCTTTTGAAAACGAAGGAAATAAAGAAATTACAGAGAAAAAGCAAGTTTCTTGTTATTTAACTTATACAAATGAAGAAACACATAAAATAATTAGAGCAAATTTAGATAGGTCACCTATATATACAGACAATAAAGATATGAAGTTAAAATCTACAGGTCCTAGATATTGTCCTTCTATAGAAGATAAAGTTGTTAGATTTGCAGATAAAAAAAGACATCAATTATTTATAGAGCCATTGGGAGAAAAGACATCTGAAATGTATATTCAAGGTATGTCTTCGTCTTTACCTGAAGAGGTACAGATTCAAATGTATAGAACTGTTCCAGGCCTTGAAAATGCTAAGATGATGAGACCTGCATATGCTATAGAATATGATTGTATAGATTCTACAAATTTAAAATTAAGTCTAGAATATAAAGGAATAGATGGATTATTTTTTGCAGGACAGGTTAATGGCTCTTCAGGATATGAAGAAGCAGCAGCTCAGGGGATTATGGCAGGAATAAATGCTGCTTTAAAAATAGATAATAAAGAACCACTTATACTGGATAGATCAGAAGCATATATAGGTGTATTAATAGATGATTTAGTTACTAAAGGTACTAATGAGCCATATAGAATGATGACATCTCGTGCTGAATATAGACTTGCTCTAAGACAGGATAATGCAGATTTAAGACTTACTGAAAAAGGATATAAAGTAGGGCTTGTATCAAAAGAAAGATATAACAAATTTTTACAAAAAAAAGATGCAATAAGAAAAGAAGTTGAAAGGATTAGAACTACAGCGGTAAGACCTACAGAAGAAACTAATAAATTGCTAACAGAACTTGGCTCATCACCTTTAAATACTGGCTGCAAGCTCGCAGATTTATTAAAAAGAAGTGAGTTAAATTATAATAATTTAGCTCCAATAGATAAAAAAAGAAAAACTTTACCTAGAAGTGTTGTAGAAGAAGCAGAAATACAGATAAAATATGAAGGATATATTAAACTACAACAAGAGCAAATAGATGAATTTAAACAATTAGAAAATAAAAAATTAAGTCCAGATATAGATTATAACGAGATTAAAGGACTTTGCTTAGAGGCTAGGCAAAAATTAAATAAACAAAAGCCGTTATCTGTAGGACAGGCTTCTAGAATATCAGGGGTATCTCCTGCAGATATATCTGTTCTTCTTATATATCTAAGCCAAAATAATATAAAGTAGGAGGGTGTTTCACGTGAAAATGAATAAGAATGATTTTATACATACTTTATGTAAAGAAGCAGAAAAACAAAGGATAATATTAACTGATGATATGTTAGAAAAATTTGAAATTTATAAGAATTTACTGATTGAGTGGAATGAAAAAATAAATCTTACAGCAATAACAGATGATTATGAAATAATAATGAAGCATTTTATAGATTGCTTAGAGTGTGTAAAATATATAGACAAGAGTGTAAAAAATATAATAGATGTAGGTACTGGAGCAGGATTTCCTGGAATTGTACTTGCTATATATTTTCCAAATATAGAATTTACATTATTAGATGCATTAAATAAGAGACTGATATTCTTACAAGATGTAGTAGAAAAATTGTCTCTAAAAAATATAATATTAATACATGGAAGGGCAGAAGAAGTTGTAAGAATAAATAATTTGTATGAAAAATATGATGTGGCAGTATCTAGAGCTGTTGCACAGTTACCAGTATTATTAGAATACATAAGTCCATATGTTAAAGTAAGTGGTAAATTTATAGTAATGAAAGGTGATAGTGTAGAAGATGAAATAAAGTTATCCATTAATGCTATGAATATATTAAATTTAAAAATTATTAATAAATACTTTTATTCATATACAGTTGAAAATGAAGAGTATAAAAGAAGTATTTTAGAAATTCAAAAAACAAAAGAAACACCAACAAAATATCCTAGAAATTATGGCAAAATAAAGAAAAAACCATTATAAAAATAATTAGATAGTTTTCTAAATGTTGCTAAAAAATTAACTATACAAAAAAGAGCGAATTTTAAATTTGCTCTTTAATTTTTTGTACAAATGTAATATAATAACCATGAGGTGACATTATGGCAAGAGTAATATCAATAGCTAATCAAAAAGGTGGTGTCGGAAAAACAACAACAGCAGTCAATTTAAGTGCTTGTTTGGCTCAAAGAGGAAAGAAAGTATTATTAATTGATACAGATCCTCAAGGAAATGCAACTAGTGGACTTGGAATAGAATCTCATACAGAAAAGTCAGTATATAATGTTTTAGTTGATGATATGGATATAAAAGACACAATTATGCCTACAATGATAAAAAAATTAGAAATTTGTCCTGCAAATATAAATCTTGCTGGAGCAGAAATAGAGCTTGTATCTATGGTTTCAAGAGAAAATAGATTAAAAGATGCAGTAGATAAGATAAAAGATGAGTATGACTATATTTTAATTGATTGTCCACCATCATTAGGATTAATTACATTAAATGCTTTTACAGCATCAGATAGTGTACTAGTGCCGATACAATGCGAGTATTATGCATTAGAAGGTTTGGGACAACTTATAAATACAATAAAATTAGTACAAAAACATTTGAATCCAGATTTTGTTATTGAAGGTGTTATTTTAACTATGTTTGATGCTAGAACTAACTTATCTACACAAGTTGCAAAAGAAGTTGAAAAATATTTTGGAAATAAAGTATTTCAGACAATAATTCCAAGAAACATTAGACTTAGCGAGGCACCAAGTCACGGATTACCAATAACTTTATATGATGATGAATCAAAGGGAGCTGAGACATATAAAAAACTTGCTAAGGAATTAATAAAATTAACCGAAAAGGAGGATTAATATGGCTAAGGGATTAGGAAGAGGTTTAGATGCCTTTTTTGGAGAAGATGATGATAAGACAATTGAGCAAGTTACAAAGAAATCTTCGAAAAAAGAAGATAATGTTTTAGAAAAAGTAGTTGAGTTAAGTATAAATGAAATTGAGCCAATGCTAAATCAACCAAGAAAAGTTTTTGATAAAGAAAAAATGGAAGAATTAACTGACTCTATACGTGAAAATGGAGTTATTCAACCAATTTTGGTAGTAAAAGATAAAAATGGGTATACAATTGTTGCAGGGGAACGAAGATGGAGAGCAGCAAAAGCTGCAGGATTAGAAAAAATTCCAGCAATAATAAAAGATTATACAGATAATAAGAAAAAACAAGTTGCTTTGATAGAAAATATTAAAAAAGAAGAATTAAATATTGTTGAAGTAGCTAGAGCGGTAAAAGAATTAATGGATATTGATGGCTATTCACAAAGTGAAGTTGCAAAAATAACTGGAAAAAATGTATCCACTATATCAAATATAATAAGGCTATTGAAACTACCAGATGAAGTGTTAGATATGCTTTTAAAGGGCGAGTTAGTAGAAGGACAAGCAAGAGCTTTACTTGCTGTAAATGATAAAAATAAGCAAATAGAAATTGCTAAAAAAGTAGCTGAAAAAAAATTGACAGTAAGAGATGTTGAAAAATTAATTTATGGAGATGAAAAATATAAAAGAAAGCCTGCAAAAAAACAGCCTAAGAATATTTATTATCAAAATATTGAAAATAAATTAAAGGACTACTTTGGATATAAGGTAAAATTAGATCAAACTAAAAGGCATCAAAGACTAATAATTGAATATAATGATGATGAAGGATTAGAAAGCTTACTTTCAATGCTAAATATAGATATGTAATAAAAAATCTTATAGAATTTCTATAAGATTTTTTACTATTTATAAAATTGGTATTGACAAATGAAAAAAAAATGGTATAATAATATCTGTACCGAATATGGAAGAGTGTCCGAGTGGTTTAAGGAGCCAGTCTTGAAAACTGGTGATGTCGAAAGGCACCGTGGGTTCGAATCCTACCTCTTCCGCCACAAAATACCTATTATTTTTAAGTAATAGGCATTTTTTTATTTATTTAATAAGTATATAAATAAGTTTAGATAAGTAGCAAATGCTGTCCATATCAAATATGGGATTTGTAGTATTCCAGCTACTTTATTCTTTTTGTAAAATTTAGCTATCATAATTATTATAAGAATAAGTAAAAGTACAATCCATATTAATGCTAAGAGTCTGCTTTTCATAACAAAGAATATTATAGGCCATAATAAGTTAATAATTAATTGTGAATAATAAATTTTTTTAATATCTGAATCTAAATCAGAATAAATTGTAATTATTCCGTAAGATAATCCCATTAGAAAGTATAAAAGTGTCCATACGATGGGAAATAATATACTTGGTGGAGAAAAGGCTGGCTGTATTAAAGAATTGTAGTCTATAGAACCTGATATAATTAATCCAACTATTCCACCTAAAATTACTGGAATTAAAATTGATTTTAGATAAATTTTAAATTTTGACATACATAAACTCCTTTATATTAATATTTTATTAAGTATAGTTTTAAATATACTCATATCATAGGATTTTATCAAAAAATTGTAAAAAAGATTGACTTATTTTACACTTATTGTTATAATGTAGGAGTAGTCAAAAATAGTTTGGAGAGTTACCCAAGTGGTGAAGGGGACAGTTTGCTAAACTGTTAGGTCGTGTATGCGGCGCGAGGGTTCGAGCCCCTCACTCTCCGCCATAAATTACTAATCAAGAATAACAGCGAAAGCTGTTATTTTTTTGTGAGATTTATTATTATAAAAAAATAATAAAATAATTGAAACTTTTTATATTTAATTTACGTCATATTGATATAAAATTAATTTTATATCAATATGACTCAAAAATACGTATTTTAATGTGTATATATACTACTATAAGGAGAAATTTATGGAAGAACTTTTTAAAAGGTTAAAAAATAGGGATGATGATGCATTTAGAGAAATTATAGAATTACTAAGTAGGCAATTATTTCTTATAGCAAAAACAAGAATTAAAGATGATTCGTTAGCAGATGATGCAGTACAAGAGGCTTTTATATCTTTGTATTTAAATTTAGATAAGATAAAAGAATCATCCAAATTAAAATCATGGATAACTAAAACAGTAATAAATAAATGTAATGATATTATGAGAAAAAATAGAATTTATAGTTTTAATAGTAACTATGATACTCTTGAAAATTGTTTTCATGATAGTAATGAATATGATAATTTAAATAGAAGTATAGATATATCTAATGCTATAGAACTATTAAATGTTGAGGATAGAACAATAATTGTAATGTTTTATAGTAAAGATTATAGCTTAAAAGAAATAGCTAAAATTTTAAACTTAAATGAAAATACAGTAAAAACTAAGATTTCAAGAATAAAAATGAAAATTAAAAAATTTCTTGAGGAGGAAAAATAAAAATGATAGATAATTATGATGCAATCGACGAAATATTATTTCAAGCTGTTGATAATATGAAGCAAAAAGAATATAGTAATGACAAAATTGAAGAAATAATATACAAATCAAAATTAAAGAAAATGAAAAAAAATAAGTTAATATCAAGAGTTGCTATAATAATTTCTTTTTTATTTATTAGTGCTTTTTCAATAATGGGGTTTTCTTTATATAAATATAATGAGAATAATAATATAATTGCTAATAATAACAAAACAGAATTAGAAGAAAATGTTATTGAATATTATTATGATGATAATGAAGGGACAGGTGCTTCCTTTGCACAGTTATCTTCAAAAGAATTGTTTGAAATGGTAAATTATGTTGCGATAGTAAAAATAGAAGATGGATTAGAAGCAATTAATTATGATAAAGAACATGGTCCTCATTATAATGGCGAGTATCGCTATACCTATGTAAGAACTGTAGGTAGAATGACAGTGATAAAATCCATAAAAGGAGATTTAGATATAGGCGATACTGTTGAGTTTAGAAAAAAAGGTGGAAAGATTTTGTATTCTGAGTATTTAAAATATTTTGAAGAAAATAAATCAGCAAAAATTAATGAAAAAATCCAGGAAGAGTATCAAGAATTAATTAATAAAGGTATTAATGATGTATATGTAAATCTAAAAAGTGGTAACTCAATAGATATTGAAGAAGGAAAGGAATATTTAGTATATGTTACTAAAAAATCATGGGGAGATTTATGGTTAGAATCTGGATTAAATGCAATAAGAGAATATAATCCTGATAATAATAAAGTACTAAATAATTATAGTGGAGAATGGGAAGATTTAGAGAATGTATTAATGTAAATATTTGAAATTCTATTAATGGTATAATCTGAAAAATAAATATTAATAATGTAAAACATATAAAAAGAAAATATTATAAATAGTAAATAAAATGTCCTAGATATTTATCTAGGACATTAATATTTTATAGTTATAATTTTTACAATCATAATAAGGATTATCATAAATCCTATCAAATTTTGTTTTTAATATTACTCCATTAACTATAAAATATTTTTCTTTATATTTTAGGTAACCGTTTTCTAAAATATCATAGAATTTTTTAGAAATAGTTAATTTGTCTTCTGACATAAATGAAGGATAAGCTTCTATTGGAATAAAGTCTCTTTTAACATTATCAAACAATAATGTTTTTCTTATTCCATTTTGTACATGAAGATCGAATTCTTTTCCTAAATGAATTATTTTTAATCCACCTTTAGGATCAATATCAAAATTTATCTCCTCAGCTATCTCCTTTCCTAAAATATTTTTTCTTACTGCTATATAGCAGTTTTCCTCTTGGTATATTTCAACAAAATAAATTTTAAAAGCTTTCATATACTCCTCTTTCCTGATACATATTTATGTATCTAATATTTATTTAACTATAATAATATTATATCACTTTTTTAATATTATGTAAAATATATTTTATACTATTATTGTGAAAGTAATAAAAACGACTGGAAAATATCCAGTCATATTTTTTGTCATTATATCCATTCTTTAAATTTTTTAATATATATTTTTTTTGCAACCATTGCCACAATACAATAAAGAAATGTTACAGCAAATATTAAGAATATGTATTTTGCTGCTAGTGGAACAAATCCTAATATACTACCTAATGGTGTAAATGGTATTATAAGCCCTATCAATATTAAAGTAATTGAGGATAAATATACAGCTTTATGTGCATTACTTTGAATAAATGGTATTTTTGATGTTCTAATAATATGTAGTCCTACTAAGTTTGAAACTATACTAAATGAGAAGCTCATTGTTTGAAATGTAGCTACATCTCTTACTTTAAATATAAACCATAATGATGAATATACTATAATATCAAAGATAGCACTTAATGGCCCCATAAAGAAAATGAAATCTTTTAATTTACTTAAAGAGAATTTCTTTGGCTGAATTAAATCTTCTTTATCGACATTATCAAAAGGCAATGTCATCTGTCCAAAGTCATATAATAATCCTTCGACCAATAATTGTATTGGGGTTTCAGGTAAGAATGGTAAACATACACTTGCAAGAACTAAAGATAGAACTTCACCAAAATTAAAGCTTGTTGCAAGTTTTATATATTTCATTAAATTAGAAAATGTACGTCTTCCCTCAGTTACTCCATCAAGTAATACATTTAAATCTTTTTTTAGCAAGATTATATCAGCAGAATCTTTTGCTATGTCTACAGCGGTATCAACAGATATACCTACATCAGAATTTGTAAGAGAAGGACTATCATTAATTCCATCGCCCATATATCCAACTACATTTCCACTTTCTTTTAGTAGTCTTACAATTCTTGCTTTTTGTATTGGAGATAATTTTGCAAATATATTATTTTTCTTTAGAAGTCGTAAAACAGCAGCGTCAGTAAGCTTATCTATTTGACTTCCAAGTATTATTCTTTCTGAATTGATATCTACTTTTTTACAAATACAACTTGTTACTTCTGCATTATCGCCAGTTAATACTATTACTCTTATACCTGCGTTATTTAATTTTGCAATAGATTCTTTAGCTGTCTTTTTAGGAGGATCAAGAAATCCTATAAATCCAAGTAATATCATATTTTTTTCGTCTTTAACTTCAAAATGTTCAATATCATCAACATCATTTCTTTGTGCTACTGCTATTACTCTTAATCCTTCTTCGTTTAAGCTTTTACTTATCTTTTTAATGTTATCTTTTATTTCTTTAGTGATAGGAGATATTTCTCCTTTATAATCCACTTTGGTACAGATATTTAATATTTCTTCAACAGCACCTTTAGTAATAAGTTGCTTTTTTGAACCATCACTAACAATAACAGATAGACGTCTACGTGAAAAGTCAAATGGAATTTCATCTACTTTTCTAAATATCTTCTTTAGTTCATCCATTCTATTAGCAAGACCTTTTTTAATAATTGCTTCATCTATATTTCCTTTAAGACCAGTTTGAAAAAACGAATTAAGAAAAACATTCTTTAAAATTCGTATATCTTGATCACCTTTAATATCTAAATATTTTTCTAACACTATTTTATCTTCTGTTAAAGTTCCTGTTTTATCTGTACATAGAATGTTCATTGCTCCGAAGTTTTGTATAGAGTCAAGTTTTTTTACTATTGTTTTTTTCTTAGACATTCTAACTGCACCTTTAGATAAGCTAGAAGACAAAATAACAGGAAGTAATAATGGAGTAATACAAATAGCTATTGCTACTGCAAATGTAAATGCTGTAATACTATCATGCTTCCATGCATTAAGTAAAAATACAATTGGAATAACACAAATCATTATTTTAATTAGTAATTTACTAATGTTTTCAATTCCTTTTTGAAAAGCAGTTTTAGGTTTTCCTAGAGTTAAAGTGTGTGCTACTTTTCCAAAATAAGTATCATCTGCTATACGAATTACTACACCTTTAGCACTTCCAGATATTACATTTGTTCCCATAAAGCAAATTGTATCAAGATCAGTTAAGCTATCTATATCTTTTATGGATAATTTAGAATTTACTTCTTTTTTTACACTATCAGATTCTCCTGTAAGAGAAGATTGACCAACATATAAGTCTTTTGCTTCTATTATTCTTAAGTCTGCTGGAATCATACTACCAGCGGATAATATAACTATATCTCCTATTGTTACATTTTTTATTGGAATATTTACTTCTTTTCCATTTCGTATAACACAAGTTGTAGTTTCAACAATTTCTTTTAATTTTTCTGCTGCTTTATTTGAACGATATTCCTCAAAGAAATCTAAGAGTGTACTGGCAGTTACTAAAATAATAATTACAATAATGTTAGCGTAACTAGGAGTATTAGCAAGATAAATATCTGTATATATTAAAATTAATATTATTCCAAGTAAAATACAGTTAAATGGTGTAAATAGACTTTCGAAAAAATAATTATACCAGCTTTTAGATTTAGTTTGTTTTATCTCGTTTTCTCCATATTTTTTTCTTCTATATGAGACTTCTTTAGAAGATAAGCCATTTTCCTTTATATTGTATTTTCTTATAAAGTCTTCTTTTGATATTGTACAATCTTCACCATATATCTTACATACATCTACCTCCTCTTTTTCAGTTTTCAAAAGCATCAACTCCTTTTTATAATTATAAAAGATATTTTATTAATGACTATAAATTATTATAGCATATTTTTATAAAATAAAACAAAGACTTTTGTATAATAGTAAAAATATTAATTTAATATTTGACTTTTAATTTTAGACTTTTTTATTGTAAAAAAATAATATATATGTTTAAATATTATCAAGGTGAGATATCATATGAATAGAAAAGAAACATCTAAAGTAATGGTTGGAAATGTTCAAATTGGTGGACAAAATAAAGTAGTAATACAGTCCATGTGTAATACCAAAACAAAAGATGTGGATGCTACAGTAAATCAAATATTAGAATTAGAAAAAGTAGGATGTGAAATAATTAGAGTTGCATGTTTAGATATAGAAGATGCAAAGGCTATTAAAGAAATAAAGAAAAGAATACATATACCAATAGTTGCAGATATACATTTTGATTATAAAATAGCTTTACAAGCAATAGAGTCAGGTGTAGATAAAGTTAGAATTAACCCAGGAAATATTGGTAGTGAAGATAAAGTAAGAGTTGTTGTTGAAAAATGTAAGGAGAAAAAGATTCCAATAAGAATTGGTGTTAATGCTGGATCTTTGGAGAAAGATTTACTTGAAAAATATGGTGGAAGTCCTATAGCAAGAGCAATGGTTGAAAGTGCAAAAAGACATGTAGATATTTTAGAAAAATTAGATTTTCATGACTATTTAATATCACTAAAAGCATCAAGTTTAGATTTATGTTTAGAAAGCTATGAAATGGCATCTGAAATGTTTAATTGTCCTTTACACTTAGGAATAACAGAAGCAGGAACGGAATTTAGTGGTACTATTAAGTCTAGTATTGGTCTAGGTTGGCTTTTAAGAAAAGGAATTGGAGATACAATACGTGTTTCTTTATCTGACGATCCAGTAAAAGAGATCAAGGTTGCAAAAGAGATTTTAAAAGATTGTAATTTATATAATAAAGTTCCGACATTAATTGCTTGTCCGACATGTGGTAGAACGCAGATAGATTTGATTCCTATAGCAAAAGAAGTTGAAAACTTTTTACAGACTATTAATTCAGATATAACTGTTGCTGTAATGGGATGTGCTGTAAATGGCCCTGGAGAAGCAAGAGAGGCAGATATTGGAATTGCTGGTGGAATAAAAGAAGGTATATTATTTAAAAAAGGTAAAATAATAAAGAAAGTAAAACAAGAAGATATAGTTAATGTTTTAAAACAAGAAATATTATCTATGGTCAATAATGATAAATAAAATATATAAAGATATTAAAAGGAGAGAATTATATGAGTGAACAAGAAGAAGTAATAGAATTAACAGACAAAGATGGTAATAAAACTAAATTTAAAATAATAGATGCTTTTGAAAAAGATAACGAAGAATATGCAATTTTATTACCAGAAGATAGTGAAGATGAAGTTGTAATATTTAAAGTATTATATTCAGATAATGAGGAAGCCGAGTATATAGAGATAACTGATGATAAACTTGCAGATGAAATATTTAATGAATTTGTTAATAGAATATCAGAAGAGTAGTTATAATAAATTTGAAAGGAGGGAGTTATATGAGTAAGCAAGAAGAAGTAATAGAATTAACAGATAAAGATGGCAAGAAAGTTAAATTTAAATTTCTAGATATTATTGAAAAAGATAATGAGGAATATATATTATTACTACCAGAGGATAGTAATAATGAAGTAGAAGTTTTTAAAATACAAGAGTCAGATACTAAAGATGAAGTGGAATATAAACTAGTAATAGATGAAAAAATTGCACAAGAAATATTTGACGAGTTTATGAGAAGAAGAAATGAAGAATAGCATTAAAAAATCAATATTTTTTACTTTTCATATATTTTAAATTGACATAATATAAATATAATGGTATAATTATACAGCATTTTAATATTTAATACTGATTTAATAATCAGTAATTTGATTATTATATTAGTAAAATTAAAAAATTAAGGAGGAAAAATGTATGAGAGTATCAAAAAGTTTAACAAATGTTTTAGTTTTAGACGTAAATAAGGAGAGTGATAAGTTTTTAAAAAAGAATTTGGAAGAGCTAGGAATAAAAATACTTAATGTAAATTTTCCCGAAAAATTAGAAAATATCACTAAAAGTTTTATTGAGAGAAATTGGAAGAATATTACAAAATACAATATACTAGAAGTAATATTAGTTCGGTTATGTAAAAGGAAAAGTTATAATTTTATTTGGAAATGATGAGTTTGAAAATCCTTTATTAAATCTTGTTGAACAACTAAAAATTGATGCTACATATACTTACGTGGTTGATTTAGGAAAAAAAGTTATCATACAAAAAGAATGGTATAAAGATGGCTTTTTAGTAAAAGATAATTTTGATGAAGAAGCTGA
>CALXBV010000060.1 GCA_944386635.1 uncultured Clostridia bacterium | reverse complement strand
CATCATCTTTTTCTGCTAAACAAGTTGAGACTTTTGGAAGTGGAACTAGTTCAGTTCCTATGGATAGAGCAGGTCAACCATTTGAAGTTGCAACTAGTTATGTATTCTTAGCAAGTGATGATTCAAGATATATGTCCGGTCAAGTTCTTCATCCGAATGGGGGAGCTATAGTAGGGTCTTAAAATGTACAATAAAAAGGTATTGGATTTTTAATTCAATACCTTTTTTTCTTAAATCATAGAATATCTAACCCATTTATACTTAGAAATAGAAAGTATAATTTATATATATAAAATAAAAAAAGTAATTGACTTTGAGTTAACTCCAAGTACTAATATTATTCTGTAAGATAAATAAAGAGGGAGATAAAATGAGTAAAAAAGTATTAGTATTATCAGCAAGTCCAAGAAGAAATGGGAATTCCGATATATTATGTGATCAATTTATAAAGGGAGCTAGTGAAGTAGGACACAATGCAGAGAAAATATATTTAGGGGATAAAAAAATAAATTATTGTATTGCTTGCGATGGATGTAGAAGAAACGATGGAGTATGCGTTCATAAAGATGATATGGCTGATATTTTAGAAAAAATGATTCAAGCAGATGTAATAGTTATGGCAACTCCTGTTTATTTTTACACAATGGATGCACAAATGAAAACATTAATAGATAGAACAGTAGCAAGATATACAGAGATTAGAAATAAAGACTTTTATTTTATTGCAACAGCAGCAGATGAAAGCAAACAAAGCTTAGAAAAAACATTTGATGGATTTACAGGTTTTACAGAATGTTTACCAGGTGCAAAAGATAAAGGATATATTTATGGAATAGGTGCTTGGCAAAAAGGTGAAATAAAAGGAAATAAAGCTATGGAAGAAGCTTATATAATGGGAAAATCAATATAGAATAGATTAAATATAGAAATGTTTAAATAATATATAATATTGTAATTAAAATTTAAAAATAATAATATCGAGAAATAAAGGAGACGTAATATGCAGAAAAAATTAGGATTTGGGTTTATGCGTTTACCAATTTTAGATAATGAAGATCCAACAAGTATAGATTTTGAACAAGTAAATAAAATGGTAGATACTTTTTTAGATAGAGGATTTACTTATTTTGATACAGCATATATGTATCATAATTTTGTAAGTGAGATTGCATTAAGGGAATCCTTGGTAAAGCGTCATAAAAGAAGTTCCTTTACAGTAGCATCAAAAATGCCTATTATGTTTTTAAAGACTAAAGAAGACTTAGAAAAAATATTTAATGAGCAGTTAGAAAAAGTAGGTGTAGATTATTTTGATTATTACTTACTTCATAACCTAGGTGTTTATCATTATGAAATTGCTAAAAACTTAGATGCATTTGAATTTATTCAAAGGAAAAAAGATGAAGGCAAAATTCGAAAAATAGGATTTTCTTTCCATGACACAGCTGATTTATTAGATGAGATATTGACTAAACATCCAGAAGTTGATTTTGTACAATTACAAATTAATTATATAGATTGGGAAAATGAGAGTATTCAGTCTAAAAAATGTTATGAAGTAGCGATAAAACATAATAAGCCAGTTATAGTTATGGAACCAGTAAAAGGCGGAACGCTTGCAAATGTCCCAGAAGAGGTAAATAAATTATTCAAAAAATATCATCCTAATATGTCAGTTCCATCTTGGACGATTAGATATGTAGCAAGTCTTGATAAAGTGATGATGGTATTAAGTGGTATGTCTTCTATGGACCAATTATTAGACAATACAGAATATATGCAAGATTTTAAGCCTTTTACACAAAAAGAGTATGATATTATAAATAAGGCTGTTGAAATTATAAATGAATCAATAGCAATACCTTGTACTGCCTGTCAATATTGTGTAGATGGATGTCCAAGAAACATTGCAATTCCGCAATATTTTGCATTATATAATGCAGAAAAACAATCATCAAATAAAGGGTTTTCAACACAGGGTATATACTATGGCAATTATATAAAAAATTATGGAAAAGCGTCAGATTGTATTGGATGTAGAAAATGTGAAAAAAGTTGTCCGCAACATATAAAAATAACAGAGTACTTAAAGGATGTAGCAAAAGTATTTGAAAATTAAATTACAAGTAAAGATAAAAGCTTAAAAGGAGTAAACTTATGACAATTACAGAAGTGAGCAAAAAATATGGACTTTCAGCAGATACACTTCGATACTACGAAAGAATTGGATTAATTCCAAAGATTAATCGTAACAAAAGAGGTGTTAGAGACTTTACAGAAGAAGACTGTAGATGGGTTGAATTTATAAAATGTATGAGGGGTTCTGGGTTATCTATTGAGTCATTAATTGAGTACGTTAAATTGTTCCAAGAAGGGAACTCAACAATTAATGCTAGAAAAGAAATTCTTATAGAACAAAGAAATCAATTAGCAGATAGAATTAAAGAAATGCAAAGTACACTGGATAGATTAGATAAAAAAATTGATGGATATGAAGAAAAAATGTTAGCTAAAGAAGAGGAATTAAAAAATAAGAATAATTAATTTAGAAGATGTAATTAGGTTATTAAAAAATGAACTTAATTACATCTTTTTTATGTATAAGGAAATTATATTAACTTAAAATGGATGTACAGTAAGTTAAGCCATTAAAAAATAATCATATGTATAT
>CALXBV010000059.1 GCA_944386635.1 uncultured Clostridia bacterium | reverse complement strand
CCTACCAAAGGGAGAGTATTATGTACAAGTAACAATACCAAATGAAAAGTATGAATTAACAGAAAAGCAAGTAGGGACAAATAATGAAATAAATAGTAAATTTAATGTAGAAGAGAAAGAGACAGATAAAATAACAGGACTAAATTCAATAGATTTACCAGAGCTTAAAGTATCATATGTAAATGCAGGATTTGTAAAAATAGAAGGAAGTATAGAGATAACAAAGGTAGATAAAGAAGATAATGATAAAGTAATAGAAGGAGCAATATTTAAAGTAGAGAGATTAGATGAAAGTGGAAATATAGACAATACATTTGAAGCATTAGAAAAGACAACAGGAGAAGATGGAAAAGTAATGTTTTCTGGACTCGAAGTAGGAAAATATAGAATAACAGAAACAAAGGCACCAGAAGGGTATGAACTGTTAGAAAAAAGTAAAGAAGTAGAAATAACAGGAGAAAAAAGAGATATAAAACTTGTAGCAGAAAATGAATTGAAACTAGAATTACCAGAGACAGGAAGTAAAGATTATACAATTGCAATATCTGTTATCGGAATATTATTAATAGCATTAGCACTTATATTAAATAAAAAATATAGATATATAAAAATAAAAAAGTAAAAATGGTAAAAAGGTAATAAGCTTTTATGTTTATTATCTTTTTTTTATTATAAATAGAAAAATATTGAAAAAAGTTAAAGAAATAGTATAAAATAAAATTAAGTAAAGAGGTGCAATATGAAAAAAATCAAGGTTATATTAATGATAATAATGTTTTGTTTAATGCTAAGTATAGATAATGTAAATGCGGTAGAAGAATTGCCAGATAATGGAGGAAAAATAACATCAGCGCAAATAGTACAAACAAAGACAGGAACAGGACCATTTGATGTAAATGACGAACCAGGAAATGATTCAAGTGAAGATAATAATATAGTGCGTTCGTTTGATCAAGTAACGTGGACAATAGAAAATACAATGGCATTAAATGGAAATGATGCAACAAGTTATAGTGGAGGAAGAATATATTTTGAGGCGACATTACCAGATGTATTTACAAAAGAGACGGCTAGCTGGGATTTGGATTCTATGAATTGGATAGAAAATGCTAAGGAATCTGCTGATGGACTTACACTTACAGGATATTATCAAATGAGTAGTGATAGTGTAACAGTGCCAGGAAAGCAAACTCTGATATTTATAGCAAAGATAGAAGGAGCAGCAAATGGAATAGAGTTTCAGCCTATAATAAAATTATGGTTAAATGGTAATACAGAAGATGAGTCCAAAACTGTCATTCCTGAAAAGATAGCTATAAGTGCTACACCAAGATATAATGTAATGTTATCAACTAACAGTTATTGGAATCAAAGAGTAACTGTAGATTTTGGTGAGGGTGATGAAGTAGGTAGAATGTATGGATATGGTATTGTATTGCAATTATATAATACAAGTGCTTCAAAAGGCTTAAAAGGATTAGAATTTCAAAAGGGAGATATAACGTTTGATATAAAATTAAAAATGGAAAGATCAGATTTAGGTTCTAATGAAGTTGAAGATATAACACAAAATAGTGATGTTAAGTTATGGAATTATAAAGTTAATAATTATGCAAATAATGATGGAGTAATCAAAGATAGAAATGTATTATTTAGTGGTATAGGTCATAGTGCTTTTAATTATGATATTCCATACGGAAAAGAACATAATGAAGCAACCATGGAAAAAGAAGGCAATAGAGTATATGATTCTGGGAATATAGAAATGACACAAGTAGACAATGAAACTATAAGAGTAAGAATATATAATTATAAATTTAATGGTATGTATCCTACATTAAATGCTGAAAATCATAGATATATAACTCCAAATGCAAAAACTTATACAGATAATATAGGGTGTTTTGTATCAGATTATTTTCAGATATTTGTGCCAGATAACGATGCAAATACTCAAAGTACTAGTAATTATTATTTAACAATAGAAGATGCAAACTTTAAAGCGACATCTATTTCTAATCAAGTAATTCAAGCTCAGCAAAAGACAAGTGATGATAAATTAAGGACGACCCATGTAAGATACAGAAAAGGGACATATAGCCAATACACTTATATGTACAATAAAGATTGTAATGCATTTATATCTACTGGTTGGAGATATGGAGATGCAACTGCTTGTATAGGAGATATAATATCTGTAAATACAAGTTGTGAAATAGGAAGAACAAATGAAGAAAATGTATATGAGGTGGATAAGCTCGTAAAATTTGATGGATGGGTATTTGAGCCTGTAATGGTAAATGGAAGTTATTATAAACTAGCAAATTATAATACAATGAAATTTAATAATTATTTTGTAACAAAGCCAGATGGAACAAATTGGACTTCACAAAGTGAAATGAATAAGGCAGATATAGAAGATTTAGTAATGTATAAGAATTTGTCAGATATTCCAGAAGGACATATATGTGTTGGAATGTTTTACGAATCAAAAGAGGGATATTTAGTATTACCATACAGTACACAAGAAAGAGAAATATTCACACATTTAAAAATAAAAGATACTGCAAAAATAGGTACTACATATGGATTTACACAAACAAATAAATATTGGACTGAGGAGTTAGATCGAACAAAATATAGTCAAACATTAGTAAGAGGATATGATTCTTATCCAAAGCCTGTATATAAGTCAAGTGACTTAAATTATATAAAGACAGAATATGATGAAAATGGAGTGCAAGTTTCAGGAACACATAGTGGTGGAGCAGTTTATGGCAGTACAGTATTAATAATCGGCGCAAAACAAGGTATAGAACAAATGCCTGTAGATAGTAATAACAAAGAAAAAATAAATTACGATTTAGGGAGAAATGAGTATATAGTAAAATATAAAATAGAACCTAGAATTTATCAGGATGCTCAAAATAAATCTGAAATAAACAATATAACAATAAAAATAAAAGATACATTACCTGTGGGATTGAGATATATGCCAGGAAGTTCAAATTATGGAGAACCAGAAATAACGAATAATGATGATGGTACAACAACTTTAATATGGAGCATAAATAATTGTACAACAGACAAAGGAATAGAAGCATTATATTTTGAAGCAAGTATAGACGAAAATAGTGCAAATGGAACACAATATACAAATAAAGCTATTATATATACTGATGATGATAGAGTAGGAAATACACCTTTAACTAAAAGAACATCAGAAAGTACAATCCAAATAATAAATTTATCATCACATAGATTATATAAAACAGTAGAAACACCAGTAATAGAAAAAAACGGAGAAATACATTTTACAGTATCATATAAAAATAATACGGATGAGATAATTAAAGATTTTCAAATGTTAGATATACTACCATATAATGGAGATAATAGAGGAACAGAGTATACAGGAGATTATACATTAGATAGACTTGTAGTAACACAAACAGATGAAGCAGGAGAAAAAATATCAAATGATAATTTAGAAATACTATATACAAATGATAAAAGTGTAAGAGGCAAAGTAACAT
>CALXBV010000058.1 GCA_944386635.1 uncultured Clostridia bacterium | reverse complement strand
ACAAGTGTACATCTTGCTTCTTTTAACTTATCACTTTCTACATTTGTTACACTACATTCATTATAGAATTTAGAAAATAATGTAGCTACATCAATTAAATATCTAGCAAGAATTGATGGCTCATATTCTTCAGAAGCTTTTTTTATAATATTAGGAAATTTTTCTAATTCTTTTATAAGTTGAACTTCTTGAATCTGAGTTAATAATTCTAATTTTAAATTTTTAATATTAACTTTTTCTATATTAAATCCTGCCTTTTCAAGCAAAGACTTTGCTCTTACATACGTATACTGTATATATGGGCCTGTCTCTCCATCAAATCTTAAAGTCTCATCTAAATCAAATATTATATCCTTATTTTTACCACTTTTTAAATAATTAAATATTAAAGCTCCAATACCTATTTGCTTAGATAGCAAATCTATATTTTTTATATTTGGATTTTTCTTTAAAATAATCTCCCTAGATTTTTTCATTGCATCATTGATAAGATCATTTATATATATAACATTCCCATCTCTAGTTGACATTTTACCTGTCTTTAATCTTATCATACCATAAGATACATGCACTAATCCTTTTTGATATTTTTCATCAACTAAATATTTTGCAACTTCAAAAATTTGCTTGAAATGTAAAATTTGTTCAGTTGCTGTTACATAAATACATTTTGTAAAATCATATGTCCTTGCCCTATAAAGAATAGCAGCTAAATCTCTTGTAGCATAAATTGTAGATCCATTAGATTTTAAAATTATACATGGTGGCATATTATTTCCAACTTCCACAACTTTAGCTCCTTGACTATCTTTTAGAACACCTTTTTTATCTAATATATCTATTACTTCTTGCATTTTATCATTATAAAAAGCTTCTCCATTATAAGAATCAAACTTACAGTCTAATATATCATATATCCTATTATATTCTTTTAAAGATATATCTCTAAAGTATTGCCATAGTTTAAGCAACTCTTTGTCTCCTTGTTCTAACTTTTTAAAGTTTTCACGAGCTATATCCATTACGCTCTCATCATCTTTAGCTATTTTATTTATTCTAGTATATATATCAGATAACACTTCTAATGGATTGCTGCTCATATCGTATTCATCTTTAAAACGTCTATATCCTTCTATTAATAATCCAAACTGTCTTCCCCAATCTCCCAAATGATTTATACTTGTAACATTATATCCCTGAAATTTATATAAATCATATATAGACTTACCAAGCACTGTATTTCTAAAATGTCCTAAATGAAAAGGCTTAGCAATATTTGGAGATGAATATTCAACTATAATATTTATTCCTTTGCCTATACTACTCTTTCCATATTCTTCCCTTTGTTCTAATATATTATTTAAAACACTAGTTACAACATCTGAATTATTTAAGTAAAAATTTAAAAAGCCATTTACAGCTTCTACTTTTGATAACTTATTATCCAATTTTATTTTTTCTTTTATATCATTTGCTATACTTACCGGTGATTTTTTTAATATTTTAGCTAAATTAAAACAAGGATAAGCATAGTCACCATTTTGTTTATCCTTAGGTACTTCAATTTTTGAATTTATATCTTCTAACGTTATATCTTTATTTTCTAAAGTATTATATATACATGTAGCAATTATTTTTTTTATTTCTTCCATAATTCTTCCTTCCTATCTAATCTAAAACAAAATTTCTCATATTTTAATTGCATCTTCGCTTTCTCACTACATATCTATATAATATACTAATATATTCCATTATTTCCTACTCCTTTTGCATATTTTTCAATGATTTTATATATTTCATCCAAATTATCATCCTTAGCTACTATATTTTTTACTTCTTTACCACATTTATTACATCTATATATTATAACTTTTCCTTTTTTTGGAGTCTCTATTACATTAATTGGAACTAAAACTCCTCTGCATTGATTTGCTCTATCTCCAGGTGTAATATCAACATGTAAAGAATATAGGCAATGGTTACAATGATCTCTTGATGTATATCTTAATTTTTCAACTTTTTTATTGCAATGTATACAAATAAATTCATCATCATTTTTTATAAACATAACATCACCTAATGTTAATATTTTACTACATTAATTATATTTTTTCAAGCTTATGTCAAGTATTCTTATATGATGCTGAAAAAAGACGGTATTACCGTCTTTTTTATTTTGTTCCAAATATTCTATCGCCTGCGTCCCCAAGTCCAGGAACTATATAGCCTTTATCATTTAGATTTTCATCTAATGCTGCACAATATATTTTCACATCTGGATGCTCTTTTTGCATTTTTTCTATTCCTTCTGGAGCTGCTATTAAGCATAAAAATTTAATTTTGGTTACGCCCTCTTTTTTTAGCTGTTCTATTGCATCACATCCAGATCCTCCTGTTGCAAGCATTGGATCTAATACTAATACTTCTCTTGATTTTATATCACTTGGTACCTTAAAAAAGTATCTTACAGGTTTTAAAGTTTCCTCATCTCTATACATTCCTATATGTCCAATTTTAGCATTTGGTATAACTTTTATTAAGCCATCAAGCATACCAGTACCTGCTCGCAATATTGGTAAAAATGCATATTTATCTTCATTCAATCTTTTAGCCTTAATTTTCTTTAAAGGAGTTTCTATATCCACTTCTTCTAATGTTGCATCTTTCATAGCCTCATAGCATAAAAACATACCAATTTCTCCTACAAGTTCTCTAAACTCTTTTGTACCTGTATTTTTATCACGTAAAATAGATAATTTATGTTCAATTAATGGATGCTCTAAAATAATTAAATTTTCATTATTTATATTTTCAGCTGTCAAACTATCATCTTCTTTCTTTTCCTCTATATTTTTATCTACTTCAATTTCATTTTCACTTTCCTCATCTTCTTTAGGTAATATTAAATTTAATATAACACCTGTAAATGCTGCAAGACTCATACCAGATATTCCAACTGTTGCTATATTTATAACTGCTCCACCAAGTCCTAATACTAACATACTAGATGCAATTATTATATTTCTTGATTTTGAGAAATCTATTTTATTTTCTATTAATACCTTAAGTCCATTTACTGATATAAAGCCATATAAAAGTAAAGACACTCCACCAAGTACCGCATTAGGTATAGTAGATACAAGTGCTGTAAACTTACCTAAAAATCCCAGCAATATTGCGATCACCGCTGCAAGACCTATAACCCATACGGATGCGACCTTTGTCATTCCTACTACTGATGTATTTTCACCATATGTAGTGTTTGCAGGGCCACCTAAAAATCCAGCTGCAAAAGTTGCTATACCATCTCCAAGTAATGTCCTATTAAGACCTGGATCCTTTAATAAATCTTTTCCAATTATTGTACTTAATGCTGTATGATCTCCTATATGCTCTGCTATGGTAACTATCGCAATTGGAGCAATAGTTAAAGCCGCACCAAATGAAGGTGTATATGATATAAAAGGAACTATAAAATCCGGTATACTAAAAAATGCGGCTTCCATAACTGGTGTAAAATCTACCATTCCAAGTATAATCGCTAATATATATCCAGATGCCATTCCTACCAAAAACGGTACTATTTTTAAAAATCCTTTTCCTTTTAGCATAACAAAAGCTGTTACTAGAAAAGTAAATAATGCAACAACAATTGATTTATAATCTGTAAATGTAGCATCAGAACTAATTCCAATTTCAGATATTGCTGTAGGTGCAAGAGAAAGTCCTATTATCATTATCATTGGACCTATTACTATTGGTGGTAATATTTTATTTATCCATCCTTTACCACATATACTTATAATTATTGCTACAACTACATAAATTATACCAACTAGCATTGTACCTGTCATTGCTCCAGCAATACCAGCCTTTACTGCACCAAGTGCAAGTGGTGTAATAAAGGCAAAAGAACTTCCTAAATAAACAGGTGATTTTCCCTTTGTACATAATATATATATTAATGTACCTATACCTGATGTAACTAATGCTACAGGGATTGTTAAAACTGTTTGACCAGCCGCACTGTTTACAAGTATAGGAACTAATATTGTTGCTCCAAACATTGCAAATACATGCTGTAATGCTAAAACAATCCACTTTAGAATTGGGGGCTTTTCATTAATATCTAATGTCAAATTTACCTCCTTCATAAAACAACTCCTCCTTTAAATAACATATAAAAAAAACACTTAATAAAAAATTAAGTGTTTTTAACAAAATTAAAAATATATATTGATAAAATATTTAATACTAGCATTGTTGGGGCAAAAACTGAAAGTAAATATTTTTTACTTTTAAACTTATTATATTCATTTAAAAAATTATGTATTAATATCATTTTTTTCACCCTTAAAGAAACTATACTACAAAATAAATATTTTTACAATACTTTTTTTGATTTTTTATATTTCATTTATTTGCTTTACTTTTTCAATCTTTATTACATCTGTTATAAATTGGTTTTTATTGAACTCTCTATTCGCCCTACAATCATATATTATATAACCAACATTTGAGTCTTCATCATCATTTTCTACTACTTTTACTTTTCTAACATTCATTTCATATTTAGCTATCACCTCATCTATAACTGAAAGTATCTGCTTAGGATTGCTGACAGTAATTTTAAACTTCATAGAAGTTATATGATCTACTTTAGCATTAAATACATATGAATATTTTAACACAACATAAACAACGGCCGTAGCAATTATAGAATATATATATAGTCCGGCTCCAACAGAAAGTCCAATACATGTAACCGCCAAAAGTCCTGAAGCAGTTGTAAGCCCCTTTACTTTAAATCCATTGCTTAAAATTGTACCAGCACCTATAAAACCTATTCCAGATAAAAGCTGAGCCGGTATTCTTGTTGGATCGTTAGTTCCATAAATCTGCGATATTTCTATGCCACAAGTCATAACTAAAACTGCACTTATACCAACAAGTACATGAGTTCTAAATCCCGCTGGCTTACTAGAATATTCTCTTTCAAATCCAATTACTCCAGCAAGTATAGATATTAATATTAATTTCAAAAGCATATGGAATTCATCTGTATTGGCTATATTTTCAAATAATTCAATGATTTCTGACATAGTTACCTCTCCTTTATAACCCTTTAATATAATATTAAAGAAATTACTTTTTTATAACTATCTATTAAAGCATCCATTTCCTATAAATTCCCTAATCAACGAATCTATAGGTATATTAGATGTCTCCATTGGTAAAAAATTATTAAGATATTCATATAGCCTTCTAGACTCTGCATAAAACTTACTACTTTTATCTAACTGTAATAGTAAAGGTTGTGCAAAAGTCTTCATTACAGCAGGCTCATATATAAGACTAGAATTAAATATAACATCCACATCTTCTATATAAGGATATATATATTTTTCCTCTCCTCTTTTTACATTTCCCCATAATTCAAAAGTTTTTTCTATACTATGTCCACGAGTTGCAAAATCTCTTACCATTCTTCTTAAAAACCTTGTATCAGATGAAGATACTTTAGAATATCCATCCAAATTTAAAGTAGTAATAGGAGCTATGTATATCTTGTATTTATTTTTACTTGGAGTAAATTCAGTAAGTATAGGATTTAATGCATGTATTCCTTCAACAACTAATATATCCTTAGGTTTTAATGTTAAAAAATTTCCATTATATTTTTTAGTACCAACTACAAAATCAAATTCAGGCAATTCAACAGTATTTCCAGCAATTAAATCTTCCATATGCTTATTGAACAACTCAATATCTAAAGCATCTACTCTTTCAAAGTCATACTTTCCATCAGGACCTTTTGGCGTATCAACTCTTTCTTTAAAATAGTTATCCATTGATATTGTTATTGGATTATAACCTGTTAATCTAAGTTGAACACCTAACTGTTGTGCAAATGTTGTTTTACCAGAAGATGAAGGTCCCGCAATTAAAATAAGTTTTATATCTTTTCTTTTTTCTATATCTTGAACAATCTCAACTATCTTCCTTTGGTGGATTGCCTCTGACACCTGTATCATGTCTACTAAATTATTTTTTAATATTTTCTCATTTAAAGCACCAATATTAGATATCCCTAATATTTTCTTAAACTTATAGAACTCCTCAACTGCATCTATAAGCCTAGAGTCCCTTATCTGACTTGGTTTTCCATCTTTTCCAGGAGATACTAATATAGCTCCATCTCTAAAAGGCCTTAAATCGAAAACTTTTAAATATCCTGTTTGTGGTACTAATACACCATAGAAATTATTATATAATCCATCACAAAAATACATATTTGTATATGATTTTATTCTATTTGCCATATTCTGAATTTTATCTAAATCTCCGGATTTTTGATAATACATTGTAGCCTCATCAACACTTAATGTCCTTTTTTCAATTACTAAATTACTATCAATTATCTCTTTCATTTTTTCTTTTATTTGAGCTATTCTTTCTGCTGTCAAATCAAAATTTGGCATTATAAAATACTGATTTCTATTTATAGTTGCTTGAAAATCAACCTTCTGATTTCCAAAAAGTCTTGTTATTGCCATATATAATACCATTTTCAAGCTCTTAGAATACACTCTATATCCATCTTCTGAATTGATCTTTACAAATCCTATTGTAGAATCTTTTATAAGCTGATATTTTTGAAATTTTACCTCGTTATTTACAGTTACTGCTAATATATCACTAACATCATCTTCTACCATTTTAACCGCATCTATTGCAGTAGTCTTAAATGGTACACTAATTTCTCTTCCATCCTCAAAATTTACCACTATTTTTTGTGTCAAACTAATCAACCTCTTTTCTTATTATTTCTTCTTAATGTTTTCTAAAAATACTTTTATAAATTCATTATTACTTTTTGTTTTTACTAAAATATTCATTATTCTTTCTACCATATCTATATTAGAATTGGTTTGAGATAGCAATCTTCTTATATATGTTGAACATTCCATCTCTTGTTTTGTAAATAACAAATCATCCCTTCGTGTACTAGACTTTTGAATATCAATAGCAGGAAATATTCTTCTTTCAGATAATTTTCTGTCTAAAAATACCTCCATATTGCCTGTTCCTTTAAACTCTTCAAATATCATATCATCCATTCTGCTTCCTGTTTCTACCAATGTGGTAGCAAGAATAGTAAGACTACCTCCATTTTCAATATTTCTTGCAGCTCCAAAGAATTTTTTAGGAAAATGCAATGATGCTGGGTCAAGGCCACCAGATAAAGTCTTTCCACTAGGCTCAACCTCTAAGTTACTAGCTCGAGTAAGTCTTGTAAGACTATCTAATAGTATTACCACATCTTGATTATGCTCTACAAGTCTTTTAGCTCTTTCTAATACCATTTTAGATACCTTAATATGATGATCTGGAGACTCGTCAAAAGTAGAATGAATTACCTCAGCATCTATAGAACGCTCTATATCCGTTACTTCTTCTGGTCTTTCATCAATAAGTAGTACCATAAGTTTAACCTCTGGATTATTTTTTAATATTCCATTTGCTATTTGTTTTAATAATGTTGTTTTACCAGCTTTAGGCTGAGCTACTATAAGTCCACGCTGACCTTTTCCTATTGGAGCTAATAAATCTATAATTCTTGTTGAATATTCTTTACTATCATTTTCAAGTCTTAGTCTTTCATTTGGATATATTGGAATTAATGTGTCAAATGATCTCCTTTTTGTAGCTATTTCAATTCTATCATCATTTATAGTATCTATATAAATCAATGATGGAAATTTATTTTGTGGATCTGTTGTAAATCTTGCTATTCCCTTTAATTTATCACCAGTCTCTAACTTAAATCTTCTTATTTGAACTTGTGATACATACACATCTTTATTTCCAGGCAAATAGTTGTCGCTACGTAAAAATCCATATCCATCAGGCATAACTTCTAAAATTCCTTCAGTTATATAGTCTGTCTCCGGATTTTCAATTTGAATATCTACTTTTTCTTCTAGTTTATTGTTATCTTGTAAATTCTTTATTATTTCCTCTACTAAATATTCTTTTTTTAATCTTTCATATCCTTCTAATTTCAAGTTATCTGCTATTTGTCTAAGCTCGGATAAAGTAGCTTTTTTTAAGCTTTCTTTTGTGTACATATATTCCTCCTATTCTATTACCTTTGCAAATAAATCATAATCATTGCAATCTATTATTTCAACATTTGCATAATCTCCTATTATTACCTTATTTGCACTTTCTTCATCTATCTTTATATATATTCTTCCATCTACATCTGGAGCTTCAAGCATAGATCTGCAAGTAAAATACTTCTCATTTTCTGATACATCCTCAACTATAACCTCATATTTTTTTCCAATTCTTTCTTTATTTTTAGCTAAAGATATTTCTTTTTGTACATCAAATAAGTGCTTTAATCTTTCTTCTTTTACATCTTCATCTATTTGATCTTTATAACTATAACTAGGTGTATCTTCTTCTCTAGAATAAGTAAAAGCTCCTAATCTATCAAATTTTAATTCTTTTATACCTGATATTAATTCCTCATATTGCTCTTGTGTCTCACCTGGAAAGCCAACTATACAAGTTGTTCTTAATATTGCTCCTGGTACCATTTTCCTTATTTTAGCAATTCTTTCATATATTAATTTTTTATTATCATGTCTATTCATTCTTTTTAATAATTCATCATTTAAATGCTGAATTGGTATATCAAAATATTTGCATACTTTATCATTTTTAGCAATCTCTTCTATTAACTCATCTGTTGTCTCAAATAAATACATATATAATATTCTTATCCATTTTACTCCATCAATCTTAGACATTTTTTCTAGCAATTCGCTAAGTTTTAATTCACCATATATATCAAGTCCATATTTAGATGTATCCTGGGAAATTATACAAAACTCCTTTATTCCTTTTTGAGCTAAATTTTTGACTTCTTGTAAAATATCTTCCATTTTTCTACTTTTAAAAGGACCTCTTATTAGAGGAATCGCACAATAGCTACATCTATTATCGCATCCATCAGAAATTCTTATATATGCAAGTGGATAAGTTGAAGAAATAATTCTATTATTAAAATCCAATCCATGAGTAAATTTACATTGACACAATAATTTATTTCGACTAAAAAATTCAGATAAAATTTTTGCTATATTATCGTACTCATCTACACCTATGCATAAATCTACCTCTGGCATAGATTCTAAGATTTGCTTTTTATATCTTTTAGCTAAACATCCAGTAATTATTAAAGCTCTACATCTTCCATATTCTTTATAATCTGCCATTTCGAGTATTGTATTAATTGCTTCCTCTTTTGCAGATTGTATAAATCCACATGTATTAATAACTATTATGTCTGCTTCTTCTACATTATTTACAATATTGAACCCTTGAGACTTAAATACCCCAAGTAACATCTCACTATCTACTTGATTTTTTGTACATCCAAGAGTTACAAGTCCTATATTCATTATTACATGTCCTCCTTGTATAATACAGACTGTATTATACCACATATTGGTCATAAAATAAAGTGATATACTAACTTTTATGTTAAATATTCTATTTACTTTTTATGTATACTGTAGTATAATTATAATATAATTATTTTATTTAGGAGTGATTAATATGGAAACTAAAACTTGTTTAAAAAAACTATATTTAGACAAAGATTTAAAGCCTATTATTCAAAAAAACGCAAACGGTGTTATAATTCTTTATAGCTCAGATAATAAAGATATTAAATATGAGCTAACATATCATTATTTTATGCGGTAAATTAATCTCAATTACTCAAAAAAATTTAATAAAAAAAGAAAGTAAAAAATATTCTTTAATATCTTTAATCTTTAAAAAAATAGAATCCTTATTTATATATGATAAATTCTATTATTTTAATTATAAAAAAGAAGATGAAATTTTATTAGAGCTTTACAATAATATGCTAATATATTAAAATCCTTGAAATTTCAAGGATTTTTTATTTAAAATATAATATTTCTTTTTGCACATCTAAGCTTAAATTATCATTATTTTCACTATATGTAGCTAGCTCCACTTTTATTCCATAAAGCTTTAATATTTCAAGTACTATCTCATAGTTTTCAAAGAAAGTCTCTATTTCGGATAAAATATTATCTAAATCATTTATATTATTTTTTCCAACAAAATGATTTTTCCATATATCTTTATACATATATCTAGCATAAGACTCATTATATCCTAAACTAGATAATTCATCTTTATTTCCAAAACATATATAATCATATATACGTTTATTAAAACTGTATCTTTCTATTATTGAAAAGTTTTTAGTAGCTGTAACCATCATTGCATCTGAAGCTATTTTTTTAGCTATTTTTCTTATTACACTTTTATTTTTACTAAGGTTTTTAAACTCAAAATATCTTGAAGATATTATACATATTTTACTTATGTTATCTTGAACAATATTTATTTTAATATTAGCATCATCTTTACTACATTCTTTATATTCCAAATCTTCTAACATTTTCCTTATTTTATTTTTTATATATACAATTTCTTTATTATTAAAAACAATGATATTAGAAAATTCTTTATTCATTATATTCACCAATAAAAGTATATATGAGTTTATATAATTTGTCAAACAAATAATGGTTGTATTTGTTCACCGTGTAAAGCAAGTTTTATAGTATCAATCACTTTAGAATAATCTAAAACTAAAGATTTTGGCTTTTTATGATAATCATCTTGTCTGAAAGGGACAAAATAAAAATTCTTAGTATCATATAATAAACCTATATTTTTAAAATTAGCACCTAGGCCATCATTTGTTGATATTCCTATTACCACAGGCTTATTATTTCTTATATGGCCTTTTGTAGCCATTAAAACTGCTGTATCTGTAATTCCATTTGCAAGTTTTGCAACACTATTACCAGTACAAGGTACTATTACCATAATATCTATCATATCCTTTGGTCCTATAGGTTCTGCATCTACTATATTATCTATTATCTTCTCACCAGTTTCTCTTTGTAACATATCTAAAAAATTATTCTTAACAAAAAATCTTGTATCATATGTCTTTGTTACAAGAGAAACTATAGGTATAATTTTATTTACCTTTTCTTTTTTTAATTCATCAATTAATCCTTTAATTCTAGGAAAATTACAAAATGAGCCTGTTATTCCAAGTCCTACATTTAATCCATCTAGCATAGTATCCACCTCCAATACTATAGTTTATGTATCATAGTAAAGAACGTGAAAAAAGAGTAATTTTACTTACTCTTATAAATACTATATTTTTCTAAATAAACCTATAACCTTGCCAATTATTTGTACATTTTTAGATATAATTGGCTCCATATTGTCATTTTCCGGTTGAAGTCTTATATAATCCTTTTCTTTATAAAATCTTTTTACAGTAGCCTCTCCATCTATCATAGCAACAACTATTTGTCCATTTAAAGCTGTATTTTGTTTTGATACAATAATATAGTCTCCATCATTAATTCCAGCATTTATCATACTTTCTCCTTGTACCTTTAAAATGAAATTATCATTTTTCAAAGCATCTTTTGTAAAGAAGCTTTCTCCAATTGACATATAATCTTCTATATTTTCTGTTGCTAAAATAGGCTCACCTGCAGCAACTTTACCTACTATTGGTATAGATATAGTTGGCTCTGTTCCTACGACTTTTATTGCTCTGGTCTTTAAATCCCCTTTATCTATATATCCTTTTTCTGCTAAACGCCATACATACTGATGTGCAGAAGATGTAGATTTAAATCCTAATGCAGCACATATCTCTCTTACAGAAGGTGGATAACCAGTATCTTTAATTTGTTTTTTTATATATTCCAACACTCTTTGCTCTTGCGCATTTAATGTAACCTCACTCATACTTTTACCCCTTTCAAACTAATGTTTGTTAAATTATATCATATTGGTATTTTATTGTCAAACAAAAGTTCGATTTTTAAATATATAAAAGAGCATTAAAATTAATGCTCTTTCATCTTGCTATTCTATTCATCTTCTTTAAGCCCTAATAATATAATAGCATTTTCATCTTTACTCCTGTCCAAAACATACACCCATATCCTTAGCTGTACGGCATAAATCATTAGTATTCATATCTAATATTCTTGGAATTCTTTCTTTAGGAAAAGCTGTTTTTACAATATTACCACCTTTGATACCAACTATATATCCTGGTTTCCCATTTATTAATAATTTACAAGCAGCATTTCCAAGTCTTGCACCAAGTATTATATCAGATGTAGTAGGTTCTCCACCTCTTTGTATATGACCTAAAATTGTAGCTCTAGTCTCATGTCCTGTAAGCTGTTCTATTTGAGCAGCTAACTTTTGTGATACTCCACCATATCTTTTTTGCTCAAAACTATCTTTTACCACTCTTGCTATTGTTTCCTCTCCGCCTTTTTCTTTGGCAGCTTCTGATATTGCTATTATTACATATCTTTTTCCAGATGCCATTATCTCATTTACTTTATCACAAACAACTTTTAGACTGTAATCTTGCTCTGGCAAAAGTATTATATCTGCACCCGATGCAAAACCAGCATATAAAGTAAGATATCCAGAAGTTCTTCCCATGAGTTCAACAACCATTACTCTTCTATGAGAATATGCTGTTGTTATTAATTTTCTTATTGCATCAACAGCTGCATCAATTGCAGTTTGAAATCCTATAGTAGGTTCTGATGCCGACATATCATTATCTATTGTTTTAGGAATACCAACTGTTGGCATACCATGTTCATATATTACTCTTGCAGAATCTAAAGTACCATCGCCACCGATTATTACCATTCCTTCTACACCTTGCTGCCTCAATTTTTCTATTCCCTCATCTACTCTATCTTCAAACTCTCCTGTCTGCTTATTATAATAATGAAATGGACATTCTTTATTTGAAGATCCAAGCATTGTTCCACCTTTAGTCTCAATACTTCTTACTATATCGGGATTTAAAGGAACATATACTCCTTCCACAAACCCTATATATCCATCCATAATTCCTATTACTTCAATTCCTTGAATAGCTGCTGTCATAACTATAGATTTTATAGCACTATTTAATCCTGCGCAGTCTCCTCCTGCTGTCATAATTGCAATTTTTTTCATAATAACTCTCTCCTTACTTTAACATTTGCTTTTGCTCAAAGCTCATTTTCTCTGTAGCATAAGATTTTAAAATACTTGGTATTTTCTTATTTTGATTTTTAGATACTAAATACATTAATACATCATTAGGATTTACTTTAAAAAGCTCGCGTAGAACCCAACCGTTTGCTTTTTGTATAAGATGATAATCTTCATAGAACACATCATCTAATACTTTAAATACAGCTTTACTTCTATTTTCTTTGGCTATATATAATAAAGATACTATTCCTATTCTCTTAATCCATATATTATTAGATTTTGTATATTTTCGTAATATATTATAAATCTTATCATCATCTTTATCTAATAGTTGTTTTCCTATACAAATAGGAGCACATGAATCTACCAAATCCCAATTATTAATATTATTTATATTTTTATCTATAAATTCTTTTATTTCATTTCTGTTATTTTTATTTACAATATTACATAGGCAAAATATTGCAAATCTTCTATAATCATGAATCGTAGAATTTATAAAATAAGATAATGCATTTAGTGAAACTATATTATACCACGATTTTGCTAATTTGCGTAGTATTGGAACACGAATTCCTAACAAAATATCATATTTAGCATATCCATTTTCTCTAACCTGAAGTATTCTTTTTTCAAAATTCAAATCTGCCTCTTTAGAAAGTTCTTCTATGCACTTTATTATATTTAAAATACATAATCTATCATATAGCTCACTTGTATTTTTTGTAAGATAACTACCAACTACTATACTATCTATATTTTCTCTTATCGGATATATTATAGTATTTTCATTTATACCACCATCAACTTGAATAAACTTATTTTCAAATCTCCTTTTTAATTCATCTAACTTATCTGTTGTATTTTCTATGTACTTTTGTCCACCAAATCCGGGCTCAACAGACATAACCAGTATTTTATCTATATATTCTATATATTTATCTAAGCACGAAATATCTGTTTGAGGTTTTATAGAAACGCCAATTCTTAAGTCTCCTTTATAATAATTCTTCTTTTCAATTAAATATTTTAACGCGCTATTAAAGTTATCTATCTCATAATGAATTGTAATGTCTCTACATCCATACTCTAATACTTTATCTATATACCCGTCTTCTATAGGTTTAGATACCATTAAGTGTGTATCAACGATAAAATCTTTTTCTCCTACAATTTTTATTTTATCAATATCTATACCATTATTTGGAACAAACATATTATCCATAACGTCAAAATGAATTGTAATATCAAATAAATTGTCAACTTTTGATTTATATATTTTTTTCTCATATTCTTTTAATTTATCTAAAAATTCTACTACATTTTCTACATTTAAAATAGATATAGATAAATTACTCATTATATCCACCCCTTTTCTTAACGCTATTTTAATATTACTATACTTATTCTAATAATTCAAGAAAATTTATATATTTAAAGAAAAAATAGGTTTAAAAAACCTATTTATACCTTCTATCATATTTTTCTTTCAATTTGTTATAAATGTACACATACCTTTCATACCTTTGCTTATCTATGTTGCCTTTTAACACATTTCTTTTTACAGCACATACATCTTCTTTTTCAATAACATGCATACAATCATCATAATCACATTTATAATTTAAAAACTCAGGATAAAATCTCCTTAGATCCCTATATTCAATATCATACAATTCGTAACTAGAAAATCCTGGGGTATCTAAAATATATGTATCATTTTCTGTAGTATATAACCTTACAGATTTTGTAGTATGCTTTCCTCTTTTCGTTTTTCTTCCAATGTCACCAATCTCAACACTATCATCTGATAAATTAATTATATTTTTAGTAATAGATGACTTTCCAACACCAGAATTACCAGAAAATGCTGATGTCTTTCCAAGCAATAATTTTTTTAATATATCTACTCCCTCTCCTGTTTTGGCACTAACATATACAATATCTATACCAAGTTTAGAGTAAATATTATTTATATATTCTATATCTTTTTTTGCATTTTCATCTTCAATAGCTAAATCTATTTTGTTAACACAAATTATAGGTTTAATATTCTTAGAAAGGCAAAGTACTAATTGCTTATCTAATAATATATAATCTGGCGACGGTGCACCAACTGAAACAACTATTACCATTTGATCAATATTACTAACTGGAGGTCGTATAAGTGAATTTTTCCTATCTATTACATCTTTAATCATAAAATCTTGACCTACTTTTTCAACTTTTACTATATCTCCAACTAAAATATTTTTATTCTTCTTTAAATTTCCCCTAAGTTTTGATGCAATAATATCATTTTTATGTTCAATATTTAAATAATATATATCCAAATCTATTCTTATTACTTTTGCTATTATTTCTTCCATATATACTCCTTATTATACTTATATATTACTATAAAACATTAAACTTTTCAAGAAAAAAGAAAGCTTAATTCTAAGCTTTCTCTATTATATTTTTTCTGTATTTAATGTAGTCTTTAAGTCCCCTATTTACAAATACATTTTTTCCCTCTAGTAATTCTTCCATAAGTGAATTTGCTACACTATATGCCAAATCATATTCTTCTTGATCTATTTTACCTTCTTTCAACGCATCTTTTAATTCATCTCTATCATCAAGTAATATAAAATTATCTGACCTTGTAGCTACACTTTGATAATAAATAACATCTAAATATAAATCATTATAAAATGGAATCTCTTGTCCATCTATAATTCTTATTTCATTTTCAAGTATTATATCAAAGTAATATTCTAGTATTTGCAATTTATCATTAATATGAACTCTTACATTATAGAGTTTATCTAAAGGCGTATATTCAAGAATAGTATAATTTTTGTCAAGCTTTGTTATCCACTTACCATTAATAGGTATTTTATGTGGCTGAGTTAAATCCTTAACTTCTTTTAAAGTAATATACGAATTTAGATCTTCATCTTTTACTATTGTAACATCCATATCTGTAACTTCTCTAGTCTGTTTTTTCCTTACATCTACCCATTTGTTTAAAATCTTCATAGGCATTCCTCCTTCTATCTTTCAACTTGTAAAGCTTTTTCTTTACCATAAAAATTATCTAGGAACTCAATATTTTTTTTATTGTGTAAATTTCTAGAATACAAAAATCTCATAGTATCTATGTCTACATTATCCCAATTAGTTCCATGCTCTCTTATAAGATGCATTATTCTTTCTATTTCTCCTGCTGCAACACTCGGATCATCATTTATTACTAACCAATCGCAGACTTCTTTTACTTGAGGAATCTGTCTTTTACTTCTTTCAAGTCTACTTTTGCTTCTTCCAACCATTTGAGCAATTAGTCTCTCTTTAGTTGGTGGAATTATATATATATATATTGAGTTACTATATCTTTTTTTAAATTCTGCAGCTCCATTACATCCCATGTCCATTATTAAATATTTTCCTTGTAACTGCTTAGCATTCATATCTATTACTGGAGCCCCGATAAGAATATCCATCAACTTTTGAGCAAGCCATTAGTTTTCCTTGAGTAAACAGTCTATCATACTCATGTTGTGTAATAAATGAATATTGTCCGTGTTCATTTTCTTTTTTTCTCATAGGCCTAGTAGTATAAGTGGATATCCTTTTATATTCTTCAGGATTTCTAGGCAATAAATCATTAATTATAGTACCTTTTCCTCCACCACTAGGTCCAGAGATCACTACAAGTAAATTATTCATATTTTAAATTCTCCTTTTCTATTTTTATCAAAAGTAAATAAATTATCTACTATAGATTTATCCATTTTGCATTTACAAATACATATACTATTCTGCTAACTTAGCTTCATCCTCTCTTTTTATTAGAGAATCTGCTTTTACATTCTTTTTTGTTACATGCCTAATATATGATACTTCTTCTTGCCAATATTCTCCTTCTAGTCTTATTCCATGTTCTTCTATAGTAAACTTTCTACCCTCTGCTCCAATATGCTTTAATAGCTTTTCTATTTGCTCAGGTGTAACTTTAGTCTTACTTTCTTCTTGACATCTAGAGTAATTTTTGCAATCTTTGCTACAAAATCCAATTCTACCTTTTCCAATACATATAGGATAGCTTATACAAGATGGATTACAATAGTATATTCTTGCACTATGTCCATTATAATCTGGTCTTCCAGCAGCATAAGCTACGCCACATGAAGTCTTTTTAAAAGTAGGATAATCACTATCAATTTCTCTAAAAGCTTTTTTTATTCTCTCATATGTATCAGGTTCCAAATATTTATGGCTATAATCTAGCATTTCAGGAAATGTTATGCCTATTTCTTTAAATATTTTTCTCATATTTGTATTTACTCTTAAACCAGAAATAATACTTTCACTACAATATTTAGTAACAATACTTGTAACATGTTTTATAGTTTTTTCATCAGTATTTACTCCTTCAATTACAGGTCTATAATAATTAACAAGCTTTATATTTTTATACTTAGATAATGTCTTCATTGTTTCTATTTGCCTTGCTTCATCTCTATTTTCAAAAGACTCTGAAAGTCCTGAAAAAGTATATAAAACAATAATCATTAATTTAAATTCAGACAATCTTCTTGCTAATTTTTCATCTATATAGCCTTTTGTAATTAACATTACAGGATTTTTCATATTATGTTTTTCCATCTCTTCTAATATTCTTAATGTACTATTAGTTACAGTTGTATTTAAGAAAGGCTCAGTTTGATTATTAACTGATATAGGAATATCCTCAGTATACAATCTAAAATTCAAAAGCCCGATTTACAAGTTCACCTTCATCAATTATTTTTTTTACTTTGCATCTATCTTCACTAAGTCCACTTAGAATGCAATATTTACATCCTATAGTACATCCATCATAAGATGAGATTGATATAGATGATTTTAAATAATTTAACATATATATTACCTCCTTTAATTTATTGATGAAAAATAAATAACTATAAAAACTAATCATAAATAAGTCTTATAATTATTCAACTTTAATGTCTATTATTAAATTTGATTTTTTTATTTTTCATTTGTCCGTATTGTAACACATTTGCAAACGATTTGCAATATTAACGACAAAAAAAGTGCAAATTAATTGCACTTTTTTTATATTTTATGATTATTTAGAAACTTTCTGATCCACTTTTAATCAAAGTTCCGTTTACTGATACTTCATAGCTTACATTCTCATAACCATTAATTGTAAAAGTTATTTGACTATTTTCCTCATCATATGTAAATGTTGTTGTATTTAATGCTCCACCATCTATACTTACCCTAACTTCTATATCATCTCTTTGAGTCCCGGCTGGTATACCTGTTACCGTAATGGTTTTATTTATCTCTCTTCTGTTCACTGTAATAGTTATTAAATCTCCTTCTTTTAGTACTGAATTTGTAGGATATGACTGAGCAAGTACTGTTCCATTTAATTTTCCACTATCCTCGTCATAATTAACCTCAACAGTAAGTCCTTGACCTTCAAGTATTGATCTTGCTTCGTCTTCAGATTTTCCTACCACGTTTTGAACAACTATTTGCTCTCTTCCGTCACCCGAACTTACTTGAACCTTTATTACACTACCATATGGTCTTTCTACATCTTTATATTCTTGAGATATAACAATTCCTGATGCCACAGTATCAGATGTAACATTTTCCTGTTCTACAACAAATCCCAATGTATTTTCTAACTCATACTTTGCAACTCTGATATCTTTTCCTTCTATATTAGTTACCTTTACCATTCTAGTTCCTTTACTTACTTCTACATATATTACTTTATCTGTTGTTTTAGTTCCAGCTAGAGGATTTTGTGTCATTATTTGTCCTTCTTCATAATCCGAATTATAATCCGAACTTGTTTGCTCTAATTTTATCCCCTGTTCTTCACATTCTTTTTGAGCCTCTTCAAAATCTTTTCCTAATACGTTAGGTATTTCTACTTCTACTTCTTTTCCATTATCTATAATCTTTTTTATGAAATATCCAGAAAAAGCTCCTACTACTATTATAATTACTGCAAATATTCCAAGTATTATCATATTTTTTTTCTTCTTTGCCTTTTTTTTGTCTTCTTTATCATTTTGTGTATTCTTATCTTCTTCTACACTAGAATTTTTATCTTCTTTAGTAGGAATATAAACAGACCTAGAGCTACTTTGCCTTGTTCTAACATTTGGCACTAAATTTTCTTCTTCTATATCATTTAAAGTAGGAATAACCTGTGTATCTCCAGCTTCTATAGAGCTTTGAGGTCTAGCAACTAAACTAGATGTTGGTTTTGCAAGAGCAATAGAAATATCTGTTAACATTTCTGTAGCCGTTTGATATCTTTTAGCAGTGGATTTTTCCATTGCTTTCATTATTATTTGATTTAATGCATTACTAACATTTGGATTTACTTGCTTTGGCTCAACAGGTGTCTCTTGTATATGTTTTAATGCCACAGATACAGGAGAATCCGCATCAAAAGGAAGTTTGCCAGTTGCCATCTCATACATGACAACACCCAACGAATATAAATCAGATTTAGCGTCTGTATATCCACCCTTAGCATGCTCTGGTGAAAAATAATGTACAGATCCCATAGTTTTTCCAAAACTAGTTATTGTAGCAGTACTAGTATTAGTAACTTTTGCTATACCAAAATCTGTAACCTTTGCAACTAGATTTTTATTTAAAATTATGTTTTGAGGTTTTATATCTCTATGTACTATATGTGCTTTATGTGCTGCCTCAAGAGCAGATGCTATTTGAGCTGCTATTTTTAATGTAAGTTCACTAGATAAGGGGCCTTTTTCCTGTATATAATCCTTTAAAGTCTTACTTTCTAAAAGCTCCATAACTATAAAACTTATTCCTTTATCTTCTCCAACATCAAATACTGAAACAATGTTTGGATGAATAAGAGATGCAGCACTTTGTGCCTCTGTTCTAAATCTTTTTACAAATACTTCATCTTTAGAAAATTCTTCTTTTAAAATTTTTATAGCAACATACCTATTTAAGAGATTATCTCTTGCCTTAAAAACATAGGCCATTCCGCCTTCGCCAATTTTTTCTATAATCTCATAACGTCCAGCAAGTATTTTACCTATTAATTCCATAAATGTCTCCCCTTTATATTTCTATAACAACTGCTGTTATATTATCTACGCCTCCATTTTCATTAGCTATGTCTATTAACTTATCTGATACTATAACAAAATTATTATCTTTAACCGTTTGTAAAATATCATCATTTGATAACATATTAGTAAGACCATCTGAGCATAAAATAAGATACCCAGTATTAACATCAAGAATCTTAGCTTTAGATTCTATCTTTCCAAAAATTCCTAAAGCTTTCGTAAGCATATGTTTTTGTGGATGTGTTGCTATTTCACTTTTTTTTATCAAGTTCTTTTTTAATAACTCGTTTACATATGTATCATCTACTGTTATTTGCTCTATAGTATCCTTATTTGCATCTATATAATATAATCTACTATCTCCAACAGATTCATAATATAACTTTCCATCTACTTTTCCAACTAAAACTATAGTTGTTCCCATTCCATTGTATTTTTTATTTGATTTTTGTAAATTATATATCTTTTCATTAGCTATTATAATTAATTGTTCAAAGAAAGTCTTTACTTTCTCCTCATCTACTTTTCTCAAGGTTTCAATATTTAGTTCGAAATTATCCTTCATAGTTTTAATTGCAACTTTACTTGCAACCTCGCCACTAGAATATCCCCCAAGTCCATCAGCTACTATAAATAATGCTGTGTTTTCATCATATATCTTTGCAAAGAAATCATCTTCATTTTGTTCTCTTTTTAGTCCTATATCTGTTCTAGCTGTATATCTCATTATTTCACCTCTTATTTTTTATTATAACAAAGAAAGAAAACTTTTTTCAAGAGTTTTTCTTTATTCCTCCTTTTTTATATATTTTTTCCTTGTTAAATCTACTGTTTTATCTATATACTTATTTCTAAGTTGACCACATGCTGCATCGATATCTGATCCTAACTCTCTTCTTACTGTAGTTACAACTCCACATGAATTTAAAGTATTCATAAAATCCTCAATTCTATTTTCAGGAGCTTTTTTGTAAATACCATTCTTAATCTCATTTACTGGTATAAGATTTACATGAGCAATCATTCCTCTTAGCAACTTAGCTAAAGCTATTGCTTCTGCTTTTGAGTCATTTTGACCATATATTAAAGCATATTCAAATGATATTCTTCTTCCTGTTAATCTAATATATTCCTTACATGCATCTAATATTTCTTTTATAGTATATTTATTTGCAATTGGCATAGTTTCTCTTCTTTTTTCATCGGTAGTCGCATGTAATGAAATAGATAATGTACACTGAATATTCTCTTTTGCAAGTCTATATATATTTGGTACTATACCACAAGTTGAAACACTTATATGACGTGCTCCAATATTTAAACCTAAAGGATAATTTATTAATCTTATAGATTTTACAACATTATCATAATTATCTAAAGGCTCGCCTATTCCCATATATACTATATTAGATATCTTTTCACCGGTATATCTTTCTACTGTTAGTAATTGCCCTTCTATTTCTGATGCTGTAAGTTGTCTTACAAAGCCCTCCTTTGTAGAAGCACAAAATTTACACCCCATCTTACATCCGACTTCAGATGATACACATATTGTATTTCCGTGATGATATCTCATTAATACTGATTCTATAGCATTATTATCTGGTAATTCTATCAAAAACTTCATAGTGCCATCTTTTTTAGATTTTTGGCATTCTATTACTTTAAGTTCTAGTATATATGTTTTTTCTTGTAATTTTTCTCTTAAAGCTTTTGATATATCAGTCATCTGTTCAAAATCTAATACTTTTTCTCTATGCAACCATTTAAATATTTGTCGTGCATGGAATTTTTTTTCTCCAAGATCTTCTATAAATTTTTCCAATTCTTCAAATGATAATTCATTTATATTTATTTTATCCATTTTAACTCCCTTTATTAACATATATATAATACTACAAATTACTCAATATTTCAACATTAAATCAAGCTAAAAAGGATGCACTTTAAATGCATCCTTGTTTACTATACATCATTTTCTATTTTTATAAAACTATTTCCAACTTTTTTATATGTTCTTTTTTCATTTTTTTGCATCTTGTATTCAATTTGCTCTTTTAAATTAAATCCTAATATTTCAGATAATCCTAGTAAATATATTGCTATATCAGCAAGTTCTTCTCCTAAATCATCTTTATTTTTTAAATAAGCATCATAAGCTTCAGATACTTCTCCATATAAGTAGCAAAACTCTTTTGGAATATCAGTAACATTAAATCCCTTATTTAATTTATTTTGATATACTCTTTTTTGCATTTCTTCTAATTCCATGAAAATTTCCTCCCATATTCTATATAAATTTATCCATCATACTTAGTCTATTTCCAGCCATAAAAGCTTTTACATCCATTCTTTTTGAATTTTCTGGTTGAATTTGTTTGATACTTATATACCCATCTGTACATCTTATATATAAAGCATCTTTTGACATAAATAAAATATCTCCATTTTTAATTTCTTTATTTATTTTTTTATCTTCAACATATCCCACATCATATACTTTAAACTTACGTCCATCCTCAAGTTTCATATATGTGCCAGGAAATGGTGATAATCCTCTTACAAAATTAAAAATCTCTCTAGGTTTTTTATTAAAGTCTATTTTTGTCATATCTTTTGTTATCATAGGAGCATAAGTTCCTTTTTCAGGCTGTTTTTTTCTTACTATAGTTCCATCCACTATTTTATCTAAAGTCTTAACTAATAAATTTCCGCCAATAACCATTAATTTGTCATGAATATCTTCCAGGTTATACTCATCTTTTATATCAATTTCCTCTTTTAAAAGCATATCTCCTGTATCCATTCCAACATCCATAAACATAGTAGTAATACCAGTTTTTTCTTCACCATTTATTAAAGCCCATTGCATTGGAGCTGCACCTCTATATTTAGGAAGTAATGAGCCATGTACATTTACACATCCATATTTTGGAATGTCTAATATTTCTTTTGGTAATATCTTTCCATATGCTACAACTGCTATGAAGTCTGGCTTTAAATCTTTTATTAAATTTATTACTTCATCATTATTTCTTAACTTTTTAGGCTGATATATAGGTATATTTTTCTCAAGTGCATATTCTTTTACAGCAGAATACTTTATCCTCATTCCTCTACCAGATGGTTTATCTGGATTTGTAAAACATGCAATTACATTATA
>CALXBV010000057.1 GCA_944386635.1 uncultured Clostridia bacterium | reverse complement strand
CTATAAGCTTTAAATCATATTCTTCAGCATCAGCAATTATTCTTACTGTTATTCCAACTAAATCTACTATACCATTAGGATGAATATTTGTTATTCTAAATAACACATCATAATTATATGATTTTCTGGCAACTATGTCCCCTATTTTAAACTTTGACAAAAATATCACCTCAAGATATTATATGATTTTTTATCTTTAAGGTGATTTATATTTAAAAATACTGACCTATTAATTTAGTAGACTATAGTCCCTTTCAGTATTATTATAACTTTTTACATATTTCATAACAATATAACTATATAAAACTTAAATCTTAATATAACTCATATATTCAAAATATAATATATTAATACTTTTCCTTTATTAAAATTGGCATTCACCATCTTGTGTAATAAGATTTATAGATTTAATTCCCTTTCTTAAACTAATGTCTTTTATTAATGTTTCTATCTTTTTATTAGAAAGTTCATATATAACATCCACATTATTACTAGAAACATTCTTTGACTTTACTCTATATTTTATCTTATTTTCTTCTAAAAGTCTTATTATATGTTGTTCAGCATCTAAGTTTTTTAATGTTACTACTAATAAATATGGAATTTTATTTCCCGGTAATTTTTCAAATAAAAGTAGTGCTAATGTAAGAATAATGACAAGCACAAAAGCAATAGAGTAAATTCCTGCACCTATAATTATTCCATTTGCTATCGCCCAAAATAAAAATAATAAATCTTTGGGTTCTTTAATTGCTGTTCTAAACCTAACAATTGAAAGTGCTCCAACCATACCTAGTGAAACCACAACATTTGCCTGCATTGACATTATAATTGCAGCTGTAACTATAGACATAAGTGACATTGTTATATTAAATTTTTTAGAATATATTACGTTATCACATGTAACTTTATATACATAATAGATAATTATGGAAAATACAAATGCAACAACCATAGTAATAATAACCTCAGTAAACGGAATTGCCTCTGTAAAATTATCTAAAAAATTATCTTTAAAAATATTAGAAAAACTAATGTTGTCCATTTCTTATTTTATCTCCTTATTTTATTGATTTCTTCATTTTTCTCCCTTTTAAATATTTTGAATAAGAAGTTCGTTCTAATGTATTTATATTAAAAAGCCAAACTATATAATTTGGTATAAATTCATCATATTTAACCTCTAAAATCATCATATTATTCTCTATTATTGGTATTTTAATACTATCCTCTTTAAAAAACTCATCTGTATTATAATCTATTGAAATATTATAGTCAAGTGTTAACCTAACATTACCAACTTTATAAACATACGGTATTCTATTATAATTTAATGTAACTACAGGCTTATATCCATAAAATTTTGTTTTTAATATAAATTCATTTAATAATTTATTATTTTCTTTTTTAATTTCTAAATTTCCATTAATTAATTTTTCTACTTGCTCTTTCGTAACGCGACAAGAAGTTTTATGTGTCATATTATTTATTTTAAACTTTTTTTCTAAACAAATATAACTTAAATCATAGTTATAGTATCTAATCCTATATTTTTCTCTTTTGCTTATTCCTTCTTCTACTTGGCAAAAACTAGTATCCTGGTAATCATCAAAATATAAGCTTTTTATAAAATAACACCCATCTTGTCCTACATTTTTATCTTTATCTAGTAAAAACGATATTCTTTCTTTTATTTCTTCAAATTGAATTTTATTAATATAATATTTTAATTCATGTCTAAATTTCTTTTTTTCTTCCATATTCTCACCATTTATAAAGAATCTATATAATAATTAATCACATCTATTCTTTTTTCGTACCACTCCTTTAATTTTGCTATCTCTTCTTCTTCATTTACATTTTTTTTAAGTTCTAAATTTGAATTTCTTATATTTTCTCTACTTAAAGAATTTGCTTTACTCAAATACTCATACTGGTAATCAATTATCTTATTTATTTCTTCTTTATTTAATATATTTTCAATTAAAAAATTCCACCTATCTTTATAATACTTTACTGTCCTATCATCACCATGTATTCCAAACGGCTCTATAATTTTATCTACACTATAATAATCTTTTATAGCCGCATTTTTTTCAACATCCCACAAAATTCCAAATGTTAAATCCAAATCCCAAGGTGTTATTAAAGCTTTTGCACTTTTATCATTATTGACAATAGAAAAATACATATTTTTATATTCATAATTATCTAAACCTTGTATTATTAGCAAAAATATTTTATAGTTTACTACGTTTTCTACATAAAAATTTTCTATTAAAGCTTCATAACTTAAATCACTATCATAATATCCTTTTAATTTATTTAAAATTACTTTCCAAGCTTCAGTATACTTTTTAGTATTATCTGGATATTTCATCTCAAATGGACCAAAAATTTCACTTTCCACATTATCATAGTTATCAAAATCAACTTTATTCCAATTACTGCCTTTAATCAGAACTCCTGTATCATCTAGATTTAATAAATCTTCATTAATTACTTCTTTTAATAAATACAAACCTTTATATTCATTATTTATATATACTTCAACAAATTTTGTATTTAAATTCTCATATTTTTCCTCACTTAAGTCTTCATTTATCTTGTTCCATATATCTGATGCTATTTTAACTCTAAGACTAGAAGGATCTATTGCGAGCGAATCTAATATCCATACTTTTGATTTATTCATGCCTAGCATTCCAAAATCTACATCCCTTTCTAATTTTATTCTATAAGATTTTTTTGAATAATTAATTGATGAAGCTCCTCGCAATTTAACTTTAGCATAATCTAAATATTCGTACTGCGTACTGTTTATTTGATAATCGGGATCTATTATTAAAAATTCCGAATAAATATATTCTCTACTTATACGATCTTCATTGAAACTTAATGAAATACTTGGAATATTTGTAAACTTTATAAAATAACTTTTTTTGTACAGGCATGTCTCAACATCAAGTTGATATGTTGTTTCATAATTTATAATATCAGAAAATTGAACATCTTTATTAAACTCTTCATCTTTAATTTTTGACTTTATATTATAATTAGAAAATATATTTATATCTAAATATACTTCTTTATCTCCATCCAAACTAATTGGCAAATAATATGTATTACTTGCAGAATCATAGTTTAATTTAATATTATTAATCAATATTGAATCTATTATATCTTTTTCACTTTTATTTCCAGATATTGCATTTTTTAATATATCTATATATCCACTATAAAAAAGCACTAATAATATCAAAACTATTATAATTAATATTAAAAAAATTAGTAAACTATTTTTTATTCTTTTTTTATTAGTACTAATCATTCATTTTATCCTCTCCCAATATATTCAAAAAAAATATTTTTATAATATCTATTTTTTTCCATATTTTATCATTGTTTTCTTGTATTATCAAGTAAATAAAAAATCTTTTATGATATAATTCTTTAATAATAAAAAATTTATCTCTTATACATCGTATTAATACATTTTATAATATTTACACATTATTTAATATATGTTACACTAATTACAGGGGGTGTAATATATGAAAAGTAAAATTACTTTAATAATATTATTTGTCTTATTAATAGTTGCATGCGGAATAGCAATATTTTTTGGATATATGTATTTTAATGAGAAAGCCACTACTTCAGACATGTCATTACAAATCGAAGAATTAAATACACAAATAAATGATTTAAACTTAGAAAATGAAGAACTTAATGTTCAAGATGAATTAAGTGGTAATCAAGATAATAATTTTCAAACACAACAGCCTATAGAAAGTTCTATAGACACCAAAGTTTATTATAACGATGATAATACACTAATATTATACTTAATAGAAAACACAAATCCACAATATGTTGCAAATTCAAGAGAATATGATGTGGAGAGAAGATTTATTTTTGTAGAAAGGACTGCAAACGGAATAATTGCTGAAGAATCTGGATACTATTTAAAAAATGATACCGAAATAACTTTAGCCTTATCTCAAAATGAAGCTCAAATGTTAAATAGTGTATATGGAGCTAATATAAAAACAAACTCAAATGGACATACAGATGTAATATGTACACTTGATAATAACGATATAATATTAGGCACAGAAACTCTTACAATTAAGTAAAGTATTACCCAATAGCAAAGACAAAAAGTTATGTCTAAACTATTGGGTATATATTATTTTATATACTCTGATAAATCTTCCCATTGACCCGTATTATTATTTAATATTGTATTATTTTCACTATTATATTCTCTTACAGCATTTTTTCCAGTCATTAGCCAATAATCCCCTAAATTATTTTTATACATATAAACAAGATACTCTTTCCCCTCCTCTACAAGTATAATATCATCTCGTGTTTTATTTACATACACTTCTTCAATTCCTTTATTAATAAGCTCATTACATTTATTTTCTGTTTCTGTATCTCTAGCTATATTTGGAAAAGTATCATAATATTTCATATATTCTTCAAATAATATAATTCCACCTTTTTGTTAAATTCAATTTTTTCTCCAACATTTAAGTCTCCCTTTATATTCTCTTTAACTGCTAACTTCTCCAATTGTTCTGACATGAGTATATTTATAATCACCTCCCTTATAATAATTTTATTAAGTTATATCACAAATTTTTAATTTTATAACATAAAAAACAACCGAATTTCTTCGGTTGTAATGTATTACTTAACAGTGTATGGTAAAAGTGCTATTGTTCTAGCTCTCTTAACAGCTTCTGTTATTTTTCTTTGATGCTTAGCGCAAGCTCCAGTTACTCTTCTTGGTAGAATTTTACCTTTATCGCTTACATATTTTTTTAATTTTTCAGCATCTTTATAATCAATTGTATCTATTTTTTCAGCACAAAATACGCAAACTTTTTTTCTTGGTCTTCTAAAAGATTTATCGTTTTTTGCACCTCTTTTTTTATTATCAGCCATTTTTTTTCCTCCTATCAACTAATTAATTAAAATGGTAAATCATCTGTATCATCAACAGTAATAAACTCACCATCCATACTAGATGAAGGTACTTCCTCAGATGTTGCTTGGTCTCTTCTTGAATCAGCAAAATATGCATTTTCAATTATATAGTCTGTTGCATATCTTTTTTGACCATTCTGATCTTCCCAAGTTCTATTTTGGATTCTTCCTTCGACTAATACCTGTTGTCCTTTTCTATAATATTTTGCACAAAACTCTGCAAGTTTTCCATAAGCAGTTAAATTAAAAAAGTCTGCTTTCCTTTCACCATTAGCATCAGCAAATCTTCTATTTACAGCAATAGAAAATGTAGTTACTGGTGTATTTGTATTTGGTGTAACTCTTGCTTCAG
>CALXBV010000056.1 GCA_944386635.1 uncultured Clostridia bacterium | reverse complement strand
AGAAAGTTAAAGAAACTAAAACATCAAAAAATGGAAATAAATATGAAGTTATAGTAAGAGAAGTAGTAAAAGAAGAAGTTAAAGTTGATAGTGCTTCTAAACTTGCTGCAAGAAGAAAAATGTTTAATGTACTAAATAAAGTAAGTGATTCTAAAGGAAACACAATTGACTTAACTGAAAAATTATTCAATGAAATCGCTCCAAAATACGAAGCAAAAGGTGGTTATACAAGAATAACTAAATTAGTTGCTAGACGTGGAGATGGAGCTGATATGGCTATAATTGAATTAATATAATAAAGTATTAAAAGGCTTGGATATATATACCAAGTCTTTTTTTTATTATTATTTTAAAATATGGACAAAATAATTTTATTTTGTATCTATATAAGTGTATACAACTTGAAGGGAGAAATTATGGAAGTACTTCTAGATATTCAAAAAGCTACAAAAGGAGATAAGCAGGCTTTTTGTAGAGTTATTGAAAATATTGAGAGAAAATTATATATAATTGCAAGAAGTAGACTTAGTAATGTAGAGGATATAAAAGATGCTTTACAAGATACTATTATGTATGCTTATATAAATATAAAACAATTAAAAGAAATAGAGAAATTTAATGCTTGGATTACTAAGATATTAATAAATTCATGCAATAAAATTTATAAGCAAAATAAGAAAAATATATTTTCATATAATGAGTTTGAAGAAAATAAATTTAAGTATGAAAATGATTTTATAGAGCTCGAAAATAATTTGAGTTTTTTTAATATTATAGATTTTTTAGATATTCAAGAAAAAACATTAATTACAATGTATTATTTAGAAGAATACACAACAAAAGAAATAAGTGAAATTTTAGATATAAATGAAAGTACTTTAAGAAGCAAGCTATCAAGTATAAGAAATAAAATAAAAATACATTTAGAAAAGGAGAATAAATAATGGATGATAATAAATTAGACTTATTTTTAAAAGAAAAAATTAATCAAATCCAAGTTCCTAAAGAGATAAATAATTCCTTTGAAGTCACTATTAATGAAAAAATATTGAGAAGAAAAAGTAATCATTTAAAGTATGTGGCATCTATTGTTGTATTTTTAGGGGTTATTTTATCTGTACTGTTTTTTAATATAAAGTATAATCAAAATAAAGACATAAACTATAACATAAATAATAATATGCAAGTTGATAATTTATATGGAATAATAGATGTTATTAAAGATGAAGAGCAAGATGCCCTTTGTTATATATATGATATAGATGAGACAGATATAAAGGCTATATTTAATAGTTTAGACTATGATGTAGTAATTGCTAAAGTAGAGAATATTAGTTATACAAATTATGACACTAAATATTATACTCAAGGTGGACAGGAGTATGTAAAAGAAGATTATGTACCAGTAAGAACTATAGCAGATGTGAAAATATTAAAAAGTATAAGAGGAGATTTTAAACAAAATGAAAGTTTGGTAGTAAAAGCAGATGGTGGAATATTAGAATATAATGAATATATGAAATATTGGAATAATTATAATATGAAACCTTTAGATATTGATAGAATAGAAAAAGAGTATAATGATTATATAAAAGCTGGAAAAGAAAAGGTATATATAAGTGACTTTGGAAAAAATGATATAAAACTTGAAGAAGGTAAAACATATATGATGTTTATTAGAAAAATGGCTGGTAATGAATATTTTACAAACTTATCTAAAAATTTATTAAGAGAATATGATGAAAATACAGATATGATTTTAAACAATACAACAAAAGAATATGAAAGCTTAAATACAGTTTTATATTAGGAGGGATTTTTATGAAGAAAAGATATAATATAATATTTGGTTGTGTGTTTGTTGCTATTGTATTAGTTGTAACTATGATAGTAAAATTAAATTTTAAAACTGAAAATAATAATATAATAGAAGAAGTATCAAATAATGTGATAGCTAGTCAAAAAAAAGAAAAATATAATATTTATACTTATGTTACAGAAGAAACTAAAGAAATAGCACAAAATCCATCTGGAGTTGTATGCTTTGAAAGAGAATTTACACCACAATTTTTAAAGGAAATATGTACAGATATAGCTGTGATAAGGGTAATATCATTAGATTATATGGATATGGATGTTAGTTTTTTTGGTATGACTTTTGGTAAGGCTCTAGTGAATAATTGTATTTATGGAACAATTAAAGAGGGAGATGTAATAACATATATGAAACCAGGTGGATATGTGAATATGGAAACATATAATAATGCTCAACCAGAAGCCGAAAGAGAGAATAGATTAATGGTAAGAGAGATGTATGGTATTACCACACCTTTAAGTGAAGAATATATGAATATTCTTGTAAATAATGATATTGAAATAGAAGCTGGAAAAACATATTTAGCATATCTTACATATAATGAAAAAAATAAAGCATATGAAATAATTGGACTTGAAAGAGGACTTAGAGAGGTGGATATTCCTAAAGAAAGTGAGTATGTAAGTGTTATTGATTTAGACTTAGAACAGGTAAAAATACTAAATAATGAAACAGGAGAATATGAAAATATGAAAGAGTATATAGATAACAATATTAATATTTATTAAAAATGTAAGGAAGTAAAATTAATTACTTCCTTATTTCTTAATATATCTTATTAGTGTAATCTTTATTAATTTTTTCTTTAGAAAATACACTATATATATTACTTGCTCTAATGTCTAATAGTAATGACTTTTTTATTATTTCGTTTTGTTTTTTTATTAAGTTATCATTTAATGATGTGGCAATTAAAGTATTTGAGCTTTTATTAAGTAGTGATAGTATTCTATTTTTTTTATTTGTGTTTATTGCTAGTATATGAGCATATACATTATCATATGTATTTAATTCTAAAAAGTCAGTTTTTGTTATGCCTAAAATAATGTATATCATAATTCTTTTTATTTTACTGAGTTGATATCTTTTGCTTTTTATTTTTTGAATAAATTCATCATAGCTGTTAGAAGTGTTTATTTCATCATATATTTTATTTTCTAGACCTTCCGTTACTTCATTTATAGATCTAATATAATATTTTCCATTAAGTACAATATTGTATTTTATAAATTCAAAAAGATAATCATTAAATATAGCGCTAGATATAATATTATCACTATCAGGAAAATATTCTTTTACTGTCGTATCTCTCTTATATATCATTTCTCTTATACTTGTTGCACTAAGTATGTTTTTATCTTCTTTTCTTTTTATAGCTATTGGAAGTATATTACTTTTTAGTTTTATTAATGATTTAATGTATTCTATAGCAAGTATATTGTTAGAAAGAGACGATATATATAATTCATCTTCTGTCAAAAAATTACTTATTGCTTTTTGTCTTGCATGTGCAAAAGATATTCCACTTTTAAGTTCTTGAGTAATGATTTCCCATATTTTTTTATCATTATATATAAGTTTATTTGCAATGCTTTTAAGTTCTTCTATGTTTGCTGTCTCGCTTCCAAAACATAAATAATCTATACAATTTAAGCTATTTAAAATGTTAACTGCACCAAAAGCAAAGTATTGTGAGCTAGCTGTAGCATAAATTGTTGGTAGTTCTATTACTACATCAATTCCATTTTCAATTGCGATTTTTGCTCTTTTAAATTTATCTGCTATAGAGATATTTCCAAGTTGAGTAAAATTACCAGACATAATGCAAATTGCAATATCTGAGTTTGTTATTTGTTTTGCTTTTTGTATGAGATATTTATGCCCATTATGAAATGGATTAAATTCCACAATAATCCCAACTATTTTCATTTAATTCACTTCCTTATTGATATTACATGTTTTGTATGTTAATATATACATATAAGTTTAGCATAAAGTAGTGGTTATTTCAATAATGGAGGATATTATGAAGAAAGTAATTTTATATACAGATGGTGCATGTAGTGGTAATCCAGGTCCTGGAGGATATGCAGCTATATTAATATATAATAATATAGAAAAAGAAGTGGTAGGTGGAGAAAAAAATACTACTAATAATAAAATGGAAATGATGGCAGTAATTAAAGGATTAGAAATGTTAAAAGAACCATGTGAAGTTGATGTTTATAGTGATAGTGCATATGTAGTAAACTCTATAGAAAAGGGATGGATATTTTCATGGAAGAAAAATGGCTGGAAAAAAGCAGATAAGAAACCTGTAAAAAATGTTGAATTATGGGAAAAACTTTTAAAGCAATTAGATACACATAAAGTTACATTTTTAAAAGTAAAAGGTCATGCAAATGACGAGTTGAATAATAGGTGCGATAGGCTAGCCGTAGAGCAAAGAGAAAAGTTTGAATAATAGTTCACCATATAGCATAAAGTGTTATATGGTGATTTATTATGAATAAAAGCATACAAAAGTATATAGTTGAAAATTTACACACAATGTTAAAATTATTAATAATTTATGCAATAGGAATATTTATAGGTATAATTTTGTTTAATATTTCTAATATAAAAACAGAGTATGTGGATATAGTAAAAAATGTATTTGATAGTGTTAATCAAGAAAATTTTAAGTCGATAAATGTAATTTTAAATGGCTTAAAAAATAATCTTTTATTTATAGGGTTATTATATACATCTTTACTAGCACTAGTTGCTCCAATAATAATCTGTATTTTATTAATGTTAAAAGCAATTGTAACAGGAATATATATATGCTGTTTATTTACTATATTTGGTATTGGCAATGGTATAATAGCGGTGCTTTTGAGTGTGATATTACCATTATTATTTTGTATTCCAGCCTATATCTTTATATCCACAAACATAATTAATTTGTATATTAATTTTACTACTAATAATAAAATAGAGTTTAAAGATGTCATAAAACATATATATTGGTTTATAATATCTTTTTCATTAATATCATTTTCTTTAGTCTTGGAGCAATTGATGACTAGTGTTATTTTTAATTTATATAAGAGCTTATAGTTGTTAGAATAACTAAACATAGAAACATTACATAATTTTAGTGAAAAAGCTTGCAAAATGTATTGAAATAGTGTAAAATAACAAGTGATTACGAATGGAGGAGACTGAGAATGAAAATAATAATTGATGAATTTATCGACAGTTTAAAAGCAAGACAAGCATCACAGAATACACTTGCATCTTATGAAAGAGATATAGTTCAATTTAGCAATTATTTTGAAAAACAGGGGAAAAAGATATTTGATTTAACTAAAGAGGATATGCAAGAGTATATTAATCACTTAATAGCAGATGGAAAATCTAATTCGACAATATCAAGAAGTACAGCTTCAATAAAAGCTTTTTATAGATATTTGGTAAATAAAAAATTAGCCGAGACAAACATAGCTGAAAATGTTGAGGCACCAAAGGTAGATAGAAAAGAGCCATTAATACTTACAAAAGCAGAAATAGAGAAATTGTTAGAACAGCCAAATCTTTCTGAGCTAAAAGGTCAAAGGGATGAAGCTATGCTTCAAGTATTATATGCTACAGGAATTAGAGTAACAGAGCTTATTTCTTTAAGGGTTGAAGATGTAAATTTAACAAATGGATACATAAGAGTTAAGAAAAAGAATACAGAAAGACATATACCACTTGGAAATTTAGCTTTGAAATGTTTAAAAGAGTATATTAATAAAGTAAGACCTCTATTAATAAGAACTGAAGAGGAAAAGACTTTATTTATAAATACAAACGGTCAAAAGATGACTAGACAAGGATATTGGAAGATACTAAAGCAATACAAAGAACAAGCAAAAATAGATAAAGATATTACACCTCATACAATAAGACATTCATTTGCAGTTCATATGCTAGAAGATGGTGCAGAAGTAAAAACAGTTCAAGAATTATTAGGACATACTGATGTGGCTTCTACTATGATGTATACACAAATGGCTGCAAATTTACGTGAACAAGAGCAAAATGAAAATCAAAAAACAAATTTATAATTAAAGAAATCCCATTCTACACAAAGAATGGGATTTTTATATCTGTGATTATTGAACATTGATTTTTTATATGATATAATTATCAAAAATTAAGTCTGGAGGCTAATATGGTAAAAAATAAGAAGAATGTTGGAATTGTGATTGCAATAATTGTGATAATAGTCATGGCTATAATTGGTATAGTTGCATTATTATTAAATAATTATTTTTCAAATAGAGGACTTGAAAAGCCTGGAGAAGAGCTAGGATATGATATATTTATTGGTGATGAAAATGCACCTGTAACAACTTCTGAAGATGAAGGTAGAAATCTAGTAGATGAATTAAAAGCAATAAATGTAACATATAAAGATGCCGTTGCTTGGTTAAAAGTACCAGGTACTAGTATAGATACACCTGTTTTTCAAGGAACAGACAATACTAGATATTATAGAAATGATAGAGACAATATAGAGCAGTACTGGGGAGAGAATTTCTTAGATTATAGATGTGATATAAATAAATTATCTGATCCAATGACTAATATAATAATATATGGACATAATACAGAAACAGATAATAGATTTACACCACTTTTAAACTACAAAAGACAAGAATTTTATAATACACATAAATATATAGAGCTTGCAACTTTAAATGGATTATATAAGTATGAGATATTTAGTGTATATTCAACTGATACAGGATTTTATTATATAGATACTGTGTTTGGTTCTATGAGTGAGTATAGAGATTTTTTAACATCTTTAGTAAATAAAACAAGATATGGTACTGGAGTTGAAATAACACAAGATGATAGTATTCTTACATTATCTACTTGTGATTACTCTATTAGAAATGGAAGATTTGTTGTTCAAGCAAGACTTATAGAGAATCCTTAGAATTTTTCTAAGGATTTTTTTCTATTTTCATAAAGCAACATTTTTTTTATATTTTTATTGCTATAATATAAAAAAAGAGGTGAGAAAATTGAAGTATAAATATCAAAATGGAAAACTTACAATTTATCTAGAAGAAGAGTTAGATATGAATTCATGTAGAACACTAAGAGGTGTTATTGATGGATATATTATGAAATATCAGCCATATGAACTTGTATTAGATTTATCTGGAGTACAATTTATGGATAGTAGTGGAATTGGTTTGATTTTAGGAAGATATAATTTAATAAAATTATTAGATGCTAAAATGACAGTCGTTAATGCTACAAGCAATATTAGAAGAGTAATAGAATTGTCTAATATAAAATTGGAGTGTGTACAGTATGAATGAAAATTACATAAAAATAGAATCAAAAGCTAAAATAGAAAACTTAGCATCAATAAGAGTATGTGTTACATCATTTTTATCTAATCTTAATATACATTTTGATGAGCTTATGGATATAAAAACAGCTTTGTCTGAGGCGGTAACAAATGCAATAGATCATGGATATAGTCAAAAAAATGATGGCATTATAATAACAGAAGCTACTATTATAGATAATGAAAAAATTGTAATTAAAGTAGTGGATTTTGGAACAGGAATAGAAGATATAACTCTTGCAATGACACCTGCATATACATCCAAGCCTGAAAGTGAACATGCTGGCATGGGATTTACTATAATGGAATCATTTATGGATGAAGTAATAGTAGATTCAAAAATAGATAATGGAACAGTAATTACTATGACAAAAACAATAAGGAAAAGGAAATCTAGTTAAAATAAAACTTCAAATATTAGAAATAATATTTGGAGTTTTTATATTATATTACATAATATCTTGAAAAATAAGTTAGATTTTGCTAAAATATATAATTGAAATGAGGGAGAATATAATGAGTGATTTAAAAAGATATTTAGCTTATGATAACAGTGTAAGAGTTATAGTTATTGATGCTACGGATATGGTACAAGAAATTAGAGATATTCATAATTTATCTAATTTAGCTACTGCAGCACTTGGAAGAGTTATGATTGTTTCAGCAATGATTGCTTCTACATTAAAAGATAAAGATAACAGGCTTACAGTTCAAATTAAAGGTGATGGACCACTTGGAAATATAATAGTTTGTGCAAATAAAGATTTAGATGTAAAAGGATATATTGAAAATCCTCAAGTAGAATTACCTTTAAATTCACAGGGAAAATTAGATGTTTCAAAAGGAATTGGTATGGGAACACTTACAGTAATAAAAGATATTGGGTTAAGAGATCCATATGTTGGAACATGTGAATTATTAAGTGGAGAAATTGGAGATGATTTTGCATATTATTTTAATGTATCTGAGCAAACCCCTTCTGTAGTTTCAGTCGGTGTACTTATTGGAAAAGACGGAAATGTTGAAAAAGCAGGAGGATATATTGTTCAACCATTACCAGATTGTAAAGATGATATAATAGATAAGCTAGAAAAAATAAATTTAAAAATACCATCAATGACAACTTTAATGAATGAAGATAGGACTATTGATGATATAGCTAAAAATGTAACAGGAGATAGTAATATAGAAACTGTATATGAGCATGAAGCAAAGGTTAAATGTGATTGCTCATTAGAAAGAATAAAAGACACAATAGTTGCTTTAGGAAAGAAAGAGGCAATGGATATACTAAAAGAAAATGGAATGCTAGAACTTTCTTGTAAATTTTGTAATAAAAAGTATAAATTTAATGAAGAACAAATAAAAGAGATTTTTAAAGATTAGGTGGAAATATGAAATTTGTTGTAGATAAAGAAGATGTATCTAAAAGATTGGATATATATTTATCAGAGAAAATGGAGGATGTAACTAGAAGCTATATAAAAACTTTAATAGAAGACGGAAATGTATTAATAAATAATAAAAAAGAAAAAGCTGGATATAAATTAAAGCTAAATGATAATATAGATGTTACATTGGTAGAAAGGCAGAGTGAAAATATTTTGCCAGAGGATATACCACTTGACATTATATATGAGGACAATGACATTATAATAGTAAATAAGCCAAAGGGAATGGTAGTACATCCTGCAAATGGTAATTATTCTGGTACAATGGTTAATTCTTTAATGAATTCACATAAAGATAAATTGTCTTCTATAAATGGCGTTATTAGGCCCGGAATTGTACATAGAATAGATAAAGATACTAGTGGAATATTGGTTGTTGCTAAAAATGATAATGCCCATAAAAAGCTTGCTGAACAGTTTAAAGTACATAGCATAAAAAGAAAGTATGTAGCCTTGGTAAAAGGAATTATAAAAGAAGATTCTATTACAATTAATATGCCGATTGGAAGAAGTAGTAAAGATCGAAAGAAAATGGCTGTAACAGATAAAAATTCTAGAAATGCTGTGACTCATATTTCCGTTTTAAAGAGGTTTTATACTTCAAATGTAACTTTAATTGAGGCAGAACTAGAAACTGGAAGGACACACCAAATTAGAGTCCATATGGCATATATTCATCATCCTTTAGTTGGCGATGAAGTGTATGGAAAAAAAGATAGCAAATTTAAAGTAGAAGGACAAATGTTACATGCAAAGTATTTAGGATTTATACACCCTACAACTGGTAAATTTGTTGAATTTGAAGAAGATGTGCCAAAATATTTTAAAGATATATTAAATACTCTTGAAAACAAAGAAAAAGCTGCAAATTAATGCAGCTTTAATATATATCAACATAAGCTTATGATAGTATATACTATGAATTTATAAGAAAAAGGTGAATAATATGGATAGAATAAATAAATATATTGCATCATGTGGAATATGTTCGAGGAGAAAAGCAGAATCACTTATTTTAGATGGAAAAGTAAAAATAAATGATGTAATTGTTAAAGACTTATCATATAAAGTAAAAGATGATGATATAATAAAAATAGATGATAAAATAATAACTAAAGAAAAGGAAAAAGTATATATAATGTTAAATAAACCTAAAGGCTACGTAACTACTAGTCATGAGCAATTTGGAAGAAAAAGTGTGCTTGATTTAGTTAATGAAAATGTTAGAGTATATCCAATAGGCAGATTAGATATGTATACAGAAGGATTGCTACTTCTTACTAATGATGGTGAATTTGCAAATATGTTAATGCATCCTAAAAATAAAATAGAAAAAAAGTATGTAGTTACAAATACTAGTCAAATTACACAAAATCAGATAAAAGCATTAGAATCTGGAGTGGATATAGGCGGATATATAACAAAACCAGCAAAAATTAATGTTATAGATAAAAATAAATTTGAAATATCCATATCGGAAGGTAAAAATAGACAAATAAGAAAAATGTGTGAGGTAGTAGGGGTAAAACTAACTAATTTAAAAAGAGTACAAATTGGAAATATAAAGCTTGGAAATTTAGAAACAGGAAAATATAGATATTTGACTAATGATGAGATAAAGAGTATATAAAAAAATACATCTAATAATAGATGTATTATATAATAATAAAAATGATATACATTTTAAAAAATCGTAATTAAATATTAGTGTTTTCTTTTCCTAGCAGCTTCTGATTTCTTTTTTCTCTTTACACTAGGCTTTTCGTAATGTTCTCTTTTACGAATTTCAGCAAGAACGCCATATTTGGCACATTGTTTCTTAAATCTAGCTAAAGCATTATCTAAGCTTTCATTATCCTTAATCTTTATACCTGGCATTTACTTTCCCTCCCTCCAGTTTGGGAAATACTTT
>CALXBV010000055.1 GCA_944386635.1 uncultured Clostridia bacterium | reverse complement strand
TGAAAAGAATTGTATAATATTGATGCTTTATAGGATAGACTGGAAATGGAGCAATAAAAATGGAAAATAAAACTAAAATAATGGTAGTTGATGATAATAAAGAATTTGTAAAATTAATAAATATGTATATCAACTCTCAAAAAGATATAGTTGCATTAGAGCCACTATATGATGGAACCAATGTAATAAATGCTATAAAACAGTCTAAGCCAGACATTTTGTTACTAGACGTTGTAATGCCTGAAAAGGATGGCTTAACAGTATTAGAGGAGTTATCCGATGAAGTCGGTATGGAAAAGCCTTTAATTGTTATAATGTCTGCAATTGGCCAGGAAAAAGTTACACAAAAAGCTATATCTCTTGGAGCTACATATTATGTAGTAAAACCTTTTGATATGATAACATTAATTGATAGGGTTAGAGATATATTAAAAGAAAAGGATGAGGTAAAAGAAGAATACATGGTAGCATATGGCAATAAGAGTTTACCACTTGAAGTAAGAGTAACTCAAATGATACATGATGTCGGTGTACCTGCTCATATAAAGGGATATCAATATATCAGAGAAGCTATTATGTTAGCTGTAAATGATGAAGATATAATAAATTCTATTACTAAAACTTTGTATCCTACTTTATCCGAAAAATTTAATACTACTCCATCAAGAGTAGAAAGAGCTATAAGACATGCTATTGAAGTAGCATGGAATAGAGGTCAAATTGAGATGCATGAGAAAATATTTGGTTACACAGTAAATTCAAATAAAGGAAAGCCAACTAATTCAGAATTTATAGCAATGATCGCAGATAGAATCAGATTATCTGAGAAAGTAACAGTATAAAATGTAAGGAAAATATAATATTAATATTATATTTTCCTTTTTTATTTTCAGTATATAGAAAATCGTTATATTTATGTATGTTAAAATTTTATGTTTACTTGACATTTTTACATAAAAATAGTAAAATATAGGAAAATTACAAGAAAAGAGGAAGTTTAATTTTATGAGTAAAGATAGAGAAAATAGATCTAATTTTTTTAAGTCTTTTTCTGCACGAATTGTTATTATAGCAATATTAATAATATGTGCAGCTTTTATATCTATTATAATACCTATCACTTTATATGTTGACATTTTTATTATACTAGCATTGTGCATAGTTGCAATTTTAATGTGTATAAAAGAATTAAAGGATAAAAAATATAAATTAGGTGAAATATCTAAAAATGTAGATTCTATTTTTAAAGAAACATTAGATCTTGTAGATATTCCAATGGCTATTGTTAGCATGCAGGGAAATATTATTTGGAAAAATAATGTTTCTGATCATCTTTTACCAGATGAATATATAGAAAAAGTAGCATTAAAGCTTGAATCTTTAAAGAAAAAAAGTCCTACTTCGAGTGTCATAGAAGAACTTGGAAGTGGAGATGTATATAATGCTATATGTAATAATATACAGTTTGAAAATTTTAACTGTATGTTAATATCTTTTATAGATAAAACATATGAGAATACCTTAAGAAAAACACTTGAAGATACCAGAGTTGCTATAGGAATATTATTTATAGATAATTATGAGGAGACATTACAAGGACTAGATGAGATTCAAAAAGCAGAAGTCACATCAGCTTTAACTAAAGAGATTAGAAGTTGGGCAAGAGAAAACAAAGGTGTTCTTGCAAGACTAGATAAGGATAAATATGCTATATTTATTGAAAAAAAATATATAGATAAAATGGAACAAAATTCATTTGATATATTAGAAAGAGTAAGAAATGTAACAAAGCTTACAAAGCTTCCTATTACAGTTTCTCTTGGTGTTTCATATAGTGAAGATACATTAGAGGAAAGGTATAATGCTGGTAGCTCTGCTTTAGATATTGCTTTAGGTAGAGGTGGAGATCAAGCAGTAGTAAAAAAAGATAAGAAATATGATTTCTTTGGTGGTTCAAATTTAGGACTTGAGAAGACAAGCAAAGTAAAAGCTAGAACGATGGCCCAAGCAATAAGAGAACTAATAGAAAAATCTGAAAAAGTATATATAATGGGACATAGAAACTCAGATATAGATTGTATAGGTGCAGCAATAGGTGTAACTAAGATAGCTAAGTTTTTAGGTAAACAAGTAAATATAATTGTAGACAATAAATGTAATGCTAGTACAGAGGGTGTTATTAATAAAATAAAGCAAGATGAAGGATATCAAGATGTGTTTAAAACATATTCTCAAATAAAAAATGATGATTTTACAAATGCTTTATTATTTGTAGTAGACACTCATAAAAGATCATATTTAGTTGATTCAAATATTTTAGATGATATAGATAAAGTTGTAATAATAGATCACCATAGAAGAGGACCAGAATTTATAGATAATGCAGTTTTAACTTATCATGAAATATATGCATCATCTGCATCCGAACTTGTTGCAGAACTACTTATGTACATAGATGGAATTGATATAACATCTGATGAAGCTGAATGTATGTATGCAGGTATTGTTGTTGACACTAAAAATTTTATGTTTAAGACTGGTGTAAGAACTTTTGAAGTTGCCGCATATTTGAAAAAGTTTGGAATTGATGTTACTGAAGTAAAATATCTATTTCAAAATGATTTTAGCACATACATAGCAAAAGTTAATATTGTAAAAAATGCAGAATTCATACATAAAAAGATAGCGATTTCTATGACAGATGAAACACATACAGATATGCCTATTATAGCAGCACAGGCAGCAGATGAATTGCTATCTATATCTGGAATACAAGCTTCCTTTGTTCTATGCAAAGTAGATGATGTTGTTATGATATCAGGAAGATCTATGGGAGATATTAATGTGCAAATGATATTAGAAAAGATAGGTGGTGGCGGACATCTAACTTTTGCTGGAGCACAAATAGCTGGGGTTAGTCTACAAGAAGCAAAAGATAGGTTAGTTGAAAGTATTGAATCATATTTAGCACAGTAAGGAGGTTATTTATGAAGGTAGTATTAAATCAAGATGTAAAAGGATTAGGAAAGAAGCTTCAAATAGTTGAGGTAAGTGAAGGCTATGCAAGAAATTTCTTACTTCCAAAGAAACTTGCTGTAGTAGCAGATAATAAAAATTTAAATGTGGCAAAAGGAAAAATAAATGCACAGCAGTTTAAGAAAAAAACTGAAACCGAAGAAGCTAAAAAAAATAAAGAAATAATAGAAAATGGATATATAGAGTTTAAACTTAAAGTTGGAGAAGGTAGCAAATTATATGGAAGTGTTACAGAAAAAGATATAGCACAAGCAATAAAAGAAAAGTATAATATTGATGTTAATAAGAAGAAAATTGTTATAAAAGATCAAATTAAAAATTTAGGTACTTATAGTGTAAGTATAAAATTATATGAAGGAGTAGTAGCTCAGCTAAAGATTAATGTAGTAGGAATGTAGGTGTAAAAAAATGGAAGGTGAAGTAGTAAATAAAGTTCAACCTAATGATACATTGGCAGAACAAGCAGTTCTTGGCTCTATGCTCGTATCAAGGGATGCAGTACAATCAGCAGTAGAAGTATTAAAACCAGAAGACTTTTATAGAGAAGATAATAGAGAAATATATTCAGCAATGATGGATATATATTCTATTGGTAAAGAAATAGATATGATAACTGTAACAGAGCAGTTAAGACTTAGAGGAACGTTAGAAAGAGTTGGTGGAACTCAAAACCTTGCTACATTAATAGATAATGTACCTACTACTTCAAATATAGAAAGCTATGTAAAAATAGTCGAAGAAAAATCTACATTAAGAAATTTAATAAAAGTTGCAAATGATATAATAAAAACAGGCTACTCACAAACAGAAGAACTTGATTCTATAATAGAGCAATCAGAAAAGGGAATATTTGACTTAGTACAGAATAGAAATAGTAAAGGATATTCAAGTATGAAAGAGATACTTGTTGACGCCTTTGATTCTATAGAGAAAATGTATCAAAACAAAAGTAGATTGTCTGGTATAGAATCAGGATTTATTGATTTAGATGAGAAAATATCAGGCCTTAATAAATCAGATCTAATTATTGTTGCAGCACGTCCTGCAATGGGAAAGTCTGCTTTTGTATTAAATATAGCATCATATGTTGCTATGCATGATAAAGTTCCTGTTATGATATTCAGCTTAGAAATGTCGAAGGAACAATTAGTAAAAAGAATATTAAGTAGCGAAAGTGAAATTGACAGTATGAAGCTTAATAATGCAAACTTAGATTCTGATGAGTGGTTAAAACTTGGTGAAGCTAGCGGAAGGTTATCTGATATTCCTATATATATAGATGATACTCCTGCTTTAAGCTCTTCTGAAATTAGAGCAAAATGTAGGAAAGCAAAGCTTGAAAAAAATGTTGGATTAATTATAATAGATTATTTGCAATTAATGGAATCTAGAACACAAAATTCTTCAAGACAGCAAGAAATATCTGAAATATCTAGATCTTTAAAAATACTTGCAAAAGAACTAGATGTTCCTGTTATTGCCTTGTCACAGTTAAGTCGTGCTACAGAATCAAGAGCAGATCATAGACCAATGCTGAGTGATCTTCGTGAGTCTGGTTCTATTGAACAGGATGCAGATATAGTTATGTTTTTACATAGAGAAGATTATTATGATAAAGAAACAGAAAAGAAAAATGTTGCAGAGGTAATAATCGCCAAAAATAGGAATGGAGAAACAGGTACAGTAGAACTTGCTTGGATGGGAAAATATACAAAATTTGCTAATTTATATAAAGGAAATGAATAGTATATGGAAGAAAATATTATAAATATTGTTCAAAAAAATATAGATGAAAATAATTTAATAAAAAATGGGGATAAAGTAATTGTTGCAGTATCAGGTGGACCAGATTCAATGTGTCTACTTGATTCTTTATTTAAGTTAAAAGATAAAATTGGATTTGAAGTAATTGTTGCACATGTAAATCATGGAATAAGAAAAGAATCTGATCAAGAAAAGATATATGTAGAAGATTTTTGTAAAGCTAGAAATATTCCTTTTTATTACTTAAAGGTTGATGTTCCAGCTTTGTCTAAAGAAAGAAAAATGTCTGAAGAGACATGTGGAAGAAGTGTAAGATATAATTTCTTTGAAGAAGTAAGAAAAAAGGAGAAGGCAAATAGTATAGCTGTTGCGCATAATTTAAATGATAATGTTGAGACTATATTGTTAAATTTAGTAAGGGGCACAGGGCTTAAAGGACTTACCGGAATGGATTTTAAATTTAACAACATTATAAGACCTCTTCTTACTATTGAAAAAAAAGATATTTTATTATATAATAAAGAACTAGAGTTAAATCCTTGCTTTGATAAAACTAACGAAGAAGAAATATATCTTAGAAATAAGATAAGATTAACTTTAATACCTTTTTTAGAAAAGCTTAATCCTAATTTTATAGAAAATATAAGTAGGATGAGGGGTATTTTAAAAGAAGATAATGATTTTATAGATAATTACAGTGACAAGATTTTAAGTAAAGTTATTATAAAAGAGGATGACTCTAAAATTATATTCAATTTTTCTTTATTTATGGATGAGCATAATAGTATAAAAAAGCGAATTATAAGAAAAATAATAGAGAGAGCTATCTCTAATTTAGATGGAATAGAGAATATACATATATTAGATATTCTAAATTTACTAAAAAATAATATAAAAGGTAAAAAGTATATAATAGGCAATAAATTTAGAATAGAGATATTGAAGAAAAATGTCGCCGTTATATATAATGAAGGGGGAAAACATGAATAAAAAGAATGCATTTAGAACGTTAGCTATATATATAGTGTTAATTGCTCTTGGAATTTATGCAATAACATTACTTGATACTAACCAAACAAAAGAAATGTCATACACAGAATTAATGCAAAAAATAGATGAACAGGCAGTTGAGAGTATTCAATTAAGTACAGATAGATTGACAGCAAATGTTAAGCTAAAAGATGAGGAGAATGTTACAAGAATAGTAGATATACCATCTTCAACTACTTTTATAGAAGTTGTGCAAGATAGAGTGTCTGCTGGAGAATTTGAGCTTACTGTTGCACAGGAAACAGTTATGGAAGCTTTAGCGCCATATATTCCTAATATATTGCTATTGCTAGGTACTTTATTTATTTTAATGTATGCTTTACGTAGAACAAACGATAGTAATAATAAAGCTATGGATTTTGGAAGAAGTAGAGCACAAAAGATAGATAAAAATTCACCTAAGAAAATAACATTTGATGATGTTGCAGGACTAGATGAAGAAAAAGAAGAGTTAAAAGAGGAAGTAGAATTTTTAAAAAATCCTAAAAAATATATAGATATGGGAGCAAGAATACCAAAGGGTATATTACTTGTTGGTGGACCTGGTACAGGTAAAACATTACTTGCTAAAGCTGTTGCAGGTGAAGCAAATGTTCCTTTCTTTAGTATAAGTGGATCAGACTTTGTAGAAATGTTTGTTGGTGTTGGTGCTTCTCGTGTAAGAGATATGTTTAAAGAGGCAAAAGCTAATTCACCATGTATTATATTTATAGATGAAATTGATGCTGTTGGTCGTTATAGAGGTGCAGGACTTGGTGGTGGACATGATGAAAGAGAACAAACATTAAACCAATTACTTGTTGAAATGGATGGATTTGCAACACATGAAAGTATAATAGTAATGGCTGCAACAAATAGACCAGATATACTAGATCCAGCATTATTAAGACCTGGTAGATTTGATAGACAAATTGTTGTTGGACAGCCAGATGTTAAGGCAAGAGAAGAAATATTAAAGTTACATGCAAAAAATAAACCATTTGTTGCAGGTATAGATTTTAAAGTTATAGCTAAAAATACTGCAGGATTTAGTGGTGCCGATTTAGAGAATATGATTAATGAGGCTGCGTTACTTGCTGCAAGAAAAGATAAAAAGACAATTGATATAAATGATGTTGAAGAAGCATTAGTAAAAGTAATGATGGGACCAGAAAAGAGAAGTAAGGTTATAAGCGATAAGGAAAGAAAACTTACTGCATATCATGAGGCGGGCCATGCAGTAGTTGCAAGATTTTTGCCTACACATGATGATATACATGAAATATCAATTATACCAAGAGGTATGGCTGGCGGTTATACTATGTATAAGCCAAATGAAGATAAAAGTTATGCTTCTAAATCTGAGATGAAAGAACATATTGTTTCATTACTTGGTGGAAGAGTCGCAGAAAAATTAGTACTAGATGATATAAGTACGGGTGCTTCAAATGATATAGAAAGAGCTACTAAAATTGCAAGAGAAATGGTTACTAAATATGGTATGTCAGATAAACTAGGACCTATATGTTTTGGTGGCTCACAAGAAGAAGTATTTTTAGGAAAAGATATGACAACACATAATAGAGACTATAGTGAAAGTACAGCTTCTCAAATAGATAATGAAATAAGAGATATAATATTAAGTGCATATAGGACAGCTGAAACAATACTAAAAGAAAATATAGAAAAATTACATAAAGTGGCAAAAATGTTAATAGATAAAGAAAAAATAACAGGGGATGAGTTTGAAGCTGTATTTAAAGAATAAATGAGATTTTCTCATTTATTTTTTTAGGTTTTATAATTATTTTTTGACATAATATATTGCATAAAAAGTATAATTATGTTATAATAAAAACGCTGTATGTTAATATCTAGTAAGCATACAAATACACACATGATTGGAGCTTTATACTTCTGCCATATATGTGGATAAATAAAGTTAAGATAATCGTGGAGGAATAAAAGAAGAAGGAGGAATTTTTAAATGGCAATTATACCAATGAAATCATTACTAGAAGCTGGTGTACATTTTGGTCACCAAACAAAAAGATGGGATCCTAGAATGGCTCCATATATAT
>CALXBV010000054.1 GCA_944386635.1 uncultured Clostridia bacterium | reverse complement strand
AAAAATAAAATAATTATAAACAATATAATTACTATACCTATAATAATAAAAATATTTTTCTTCATATTGTAAACCTACTTCTTTGTAAAAAGCTTTAACATAGTCTCATAACTTTCAAGCATTTTCTTTTTTGTCTCTTCATCAAGATTATTCCATTTATTTCTATATCTTTTATTCAAAAAATCATTCATTTCAGTTATTATTAACCTTCCCTGCCTTGTAAGAGATACTTCAACTACTCTTTCATCAAACTTTTTTCTCAATCTTAAAGTATATCCCTTCTGCTCTAATCTTTTACATTGTGCTGACATATTTCCTGTATCCATACTCATTTTTTCGCTTAAATCACCTATAGTTAAAGCACCTTCATCAAATAAAACAGCAAGTATTTGATATTGTAAATATGTTATTTTATGCTTATAACAGTATGGTCTTAATTCCTCTTGAATTGAGTTTTCAATATTTCTATTATATTTATCTACTAAATTCTTATATGTAATAAAATTCATACTTTTTTCCTCCTAAAAAACATTTTATTTTTTGCTACATTTTATTTGTACTTCACATATTATATAACATACAATTGAAATAGTCAAGAAAAAGCATTGAAAATTTCAATGCTTTTTTTCTACTAAATATTTAAATATTCTACTTTGCAAATGTGTATAAATATATGGATCTGTAGAAACAATAGAATTAGTTACTTCTATTAGTTTTCCATTATAATTATTAAGATTTAAAAACCTATTGAGTATATAATAATACATATCTACCTCTTTATATGTTAAACCGAACAAGACAATTTAATATTATCTCCTTATTTCCAATCTCAATACCATGCTTTATTAAATCATATGATATTTTTATATTAGCTATAATCTTTTCTTTTTTTCTATTAGTATTAAATTCAGAAAAATTATATTTTAATATTTCATTTATTATAGCTAATTCTTCTTCACTTTCTTCATTTTTATCTTTAAAAATAAAAGTCTCTATTGGTATATCAATATTTCTTCTAAAAGCCTTAATATTATTTAAGCAAAATTGATAAAATATCTCTTTTAAAACTGCTATTTTTTCATAATAGCTAAGTCTTCTTTTAAAATCTACCTCTATTATTTCATTAATAAAATCAACTACTATATTTCCCTTTATTTGCTCCTTTTTATTTTTTAGTATAGCTATATATTCTATAGATCTTGCATTAAAAGAAAAGTTATTTGCCCCTATAATTTTTACATTTATCATAATACATCACTCCTTTAAATTATTTTTTAAAAATAAAATTATTTATTTTTTATATCTCCTATTTTCTCCAAAATTATATAGCTATTATGTAAATTTGTCAATAAAAATCAGTATCTAATTTATTTAGATGCTAGTTTCAACTTAACGTGAAAAGTATTTTGAACAGTATTTATTAAATCTAATAGTACATTTATATTTTGATATACTTTAAAAGAAGATCAACATAATCATTTCTTTCAAACATATTTAAATATTCTATTCTTTGCATTTCAAAATTATCTATTTCTTTTTCCTTATTTAATTATATTGTTCTATAGACAATTTAACTTTTGCTATAATTTTTTTCTTTTACTTTTTAAGTCAAAAAACAAAATCATAATCAAATAGTTGCTTTATTATAGTAGCACTATTCTCTATTTCATTTAAATTATTTAGATAATAAAAGTAAAGATACTCTATATCAAAAGGAAAAAATATGTCAACATGTTTTTTTCTGAATTATAATAACTTTCAATAATTCTATCATAAACTTCTTGATCCATAATGTCCTCCTTTTAAAATATAAATTATTATACTCTTCTTAATTATTTTATGTGATGTGTTATGCTATTTTTAATTTATATTGTCAAAAGAAAAAACACTATAGTATAAGACTATTGTGCTTTTTTATCATCTAATTCATATATTTTATCTAGTATCATGTTTGACTCTTTTTGTAATTCCTCTTTTTTGTCATGAATACCTTGCGGTATATCTATTGGTTTTCCAAATATTACTACTACTTTTGAAAATAACCTTGGATTTTTAGTAATATGTACTGGTATAATTGGTACACATGCTTTTGATGCAATAAATGCTGGGCCAACTTTAGCTCTTCCTCTTTCTTTATCTTTTTTTATCCTAGTCCCTTCTATAAAAACAAGTAATTTTGCATTATCCTCTTTTTCAATTACATTTATTGCATGAATTAAACTTCCTGCATCTTTTTGGCCACGCTTAATTGGAAATACATTATATGCTCTAAGAAGTGTTCCTAACAATTTGTTTTTAAAAAGCTCAGCTTTTGCCATAATCCACATATCTTTAGATACAAAATATACCCAGAAAGGATCAAATATAGTCGAATGATTTGGACATACAACACATTTTCCTGCATTTTCTATATTTTCTAACCCTAAATATCTTACTCTAAATAAAACATGTGAGAACAAAAATTTCAACAATCCTAAAAATCCCTTTTTAATCATCTAATGCCACCTTCTCCTTTATTTTTTCAACAACAATATTTTCTACCTCTTCTAATGTATAATTAGTTGTGTCAAGTTCAAAAGCATCATCTGCTTTTTTTAACGGTGCTACATTACTATTTTTGTCATTATTATCTCTAAATACCACATTATTATATATTTCTTCATATGGAATATCTATTCCTTTTTCCAAGTTTTGAAGATATCTTCTTTTTGCTTTTACCTCTGATGATGCGGTTAAATAAATCTTTACCTTAGCATCTGGAAATACATTTGTACCAATATCTCTTCCTTCCATTATTATTTTTTTACCATTTGCAAGTTTTCTTTGAAGATCTACCATCCTTTCTCTTACAATTGGAATATGTGATACTTGTGATACATTATCATTTACATTCTTTTCACGTATCTTCTTTGTAACATCTTCCCCATTTAAGAAAAATTTATCTTGTCCATTATTATTTTTTATTTCTATTTTTATATTATCTAACATATCTTATATTTTTTCATTGTCACTCATTAAAATATTTTTATTTAACATCTCAAGTGTAACACATCTATACATTGCTCCTGTATCCATATATACTATTTTATATTTTTTAGCTATACTTTTAGCAAGTGTAGATTTTCCAGTTCCAGCTTCTCCATCTATTGCAATAACATAATTTTTACATAAATTTTCCATGTTTTTTGCCTCTTCTCTTTATTTTTAACTAGAAATATGTTATCATATATCCAAAGATTTGTAAAGCAGATTTTTAGAAAGGTTAGTGATTTGATTGACTAAAGACTTAAAACTTTTTGACAACAAAATTATAGTATTGTATATTCTGGATAAGAACTCTAAACCGCTTACTGTTGAACAAATCGCAAAATTTTGTGAAGATTTTGATGACATAACTTATTTTGATATTTGTTCATATATTCAAGAACTAGAAAAAAATGAATATATAACTGAGTCATATGATGAATCCGGAAATATACTATACAGTATAACAAATAGTGGTATATTAACATTAAAAGAACTTTTAGAGTTAATTCCAGGTGTAAATCTTCATAATATTAAAAAGATAATAAACAAAAATATCGTAAAAATTAAAACAGATTATTCAATAGATAATATTGTAATACCTGTAAATGATGATGAGTTTAAAGTATCTTGCTATATTAAAGATGGAAATGACGAGCTAATTAACATTACAATGTATGCCACAAGTAAAGATCAAGCACGTAATATTACTAAAAATTGGAATAATGATGCTGAAGAAATATATGAAAAACTGTTAGAAATGATGACTAAAGAAACCTCGGATGATCAAACATATAATGAATAAGCAAAAAAATAACTTGAATTTGATATTTATTTATCATATAATTTAATTGGCACATTTTTATTAAATTGAAGGAGTTGAAACTATGTTAGATATAAAATATATTAGAGAAAACAGTGATGTAGTTAAAGAAGCTGCAAAGAACAAATTAATTGATGTTGATATTGATAGATTACTTGAAGTTGATACTCAACTTCGTAAATTAAATCAAGAAGCAGATAAGCTAAAAGAAGAAAGAAATTCTATATCTTCTTCTATTCCAAAACTTAACGCTGAAGAAAAAAAATCCGCTATAGAACATGTAAAGGACTTAAAGGATCAAATTGCTGAATATGAAGAAAAAATTGCTCCATTAAAAAAAGAATTTGATGATCTTATGTACGAAGTGCCTGGTGTTCCTCTTCCTGAGGTTCCTATAGGAAAAACAGATGAAGATAACGTATTATTTAAGACTGTTGGAGAAATTCCTACTTTTGATTTTCCTATAAAAGATCATGTTGATCTTGCAGAATCACTTGATATTGTTGATATACCAAGAGGTGTAAAAGTTGCAGGATCTAGATCTTATTATTTAAAGAATGAAGGATTATTACTTGAAATGGCACTATCTAGATATGTAATAGATAAACTTATTAAAAAAGGTTTTACACCTATGGGAGTACCTACTCTAGTAAAAGAAGAACCTATGTACGGAACTAGTTATTTTCCAAGTGGTCGTGATCAAGCTTATGCTATAACTGAAGATAATCTATATTTAGTAGGTACAGCAGAAGTATCACTTGTTTCATACCATAGTGGTGAAACATTTGAAAGTGTTGACGAACTTCCTAAATTATACTGTGGACTTTCTAGTTGTTATAGACGTGAAGCTGGTACTTACGGAAAAGATACAAGAGGTCTTTATAGAGTACACCAATTTACAAAAGTTGAACAAGTTATCCTTTGTAAGGCAGATTACGATGAGCAATATAGATTACATGATTTTCTTTTAAACAATGCTGAAGAAATTATGCAAGAGCTAAAAATACCATATAGAGTTGTTAAAGTATGCACTGGTGATATGGGCGTAGGTCAAGTTAGAAAACATGATATAGAAGCTTGGATGCCAAGCCGTGGAAAATATAGTGAAACACATTCTTGTTCTTCATTTAATGATTTTCAAGCTAGAAGAAGTAATATAAAATATAAAGATGTAGATGGAACAACTAAATATTGCTTTTCATTAAATAATACAGCTATCGCATCTCCTAGAATATTAATTCCAATTCTAGAACTTAATCAAAATTCTGATGGATCAGTTAACATTCCAGAAGTTTTAGTTCCTTATATGGGTGGTATGACAAAAATTATGCCAAAAAACAAAAAGAAATAATCTCAAAATAAAAATAAATTAAAGGTCACATTTTTTCATGTGACCTTTTTAATATATAACTATAGCTTGTCTATACAATATATCCCAATTTTTAAAAAATTGATCTTTGCTCTGAGTAACATTTTTTCCAGCAATTGGATCATTTAAATAAACTTTATTATCATCATATCCAATTAATACCATACAATGCTCACCTTTTAAATTTACATATGATCCTGAGTTATCTGGAAATACCCATTCTTCTTCAAATATTATATCTCTACCATTATATGTTCCCCACACTACTACAGGTTTTCCTTCTTTTATATAATTTAAAAGTTCATCATAGCTACACCCAGATATATTAATACAATTTATGCCTAAAAATTCAAGAGATATAAT
>CALXBV010000053.1 GCA_944386635.1 uncultured Clostridia bacterium | reverse complement strand
CAATAAAATATTAGCTACTAGTACAGTAACTATTACAGAAACAATAGCAACAATAATTATAGCTATTCCTTTAACTTTATCCATATATTATCCTCCAATTTACAAGTAAATTATACTATATAACAATCCAAAATACAATAAATATGACTTTATATTATAAAAAAGGCCTATGCATTATATGTGTATTATATATTTTTCACATATAACATAGGTCTTCTTATTAATCATTATTATTCTTAGTTGTTTTTCCAAAAAGCTTGTCAAACTTAGACTCTAATTCTGTCTGTAAATCAAAGTCATCATCTTCTTTTGCATTTTTCTTTTTATTCATATGAGCTATAGGATCAACATCACTATTTTCATATAAATCATTATACGAAGTTGGTCCCAATCCTTCAGCAAGAGGTTTATTATCAATATCAATATCAATATCATTTCTATTTGAATACTTTTTAGCATTAGAATTATTATTGTTTGTTGCATCACTATTTGTTGTATTATCAAATGATGATGTATCTATATCCACTTCCTTTGATCTTGCTTTTAATATTTCTTGAGCTTTTCTCTTTCTTTCACTTAAATGTTTCTGAACATTGAAATATCCATAAGGAACTGGTTTAGGTATTGGCATTTCATTAATATTAGCAATTTTAAAGCTCTCAATAATATCACGCTTTGGATGATACTTAAAGTACCAAGCCTTCTCAGCCATGATTGGCTTTAATCCTCTTACTAAGATAATCTCTTTATTATTATCCATTCTTCTAATTTCATCTACAGTCATCAAATCTCTAGCTTGTCTTTGTGTACTTATAGATACACCTTGTTTTTGACTTTCTGTTTTATCCTTATTAATTGATTTAGATTGTATCTTTATTGTGGTCTGTCCTAAACTTTTTGAGAAATATTCAGCTGTTTTTTGTGAGTTAGTACCAAGTAAAATATGCGTATCACAGTTACCAAGAATATTTTCATATGAATCCTTATACAAACTCTCCAACTGGTCTAATGACTGTACAATTATTGATACACTTATTCCTAAACTTCTTGTTGTACTCAATTTTTTTTGGAAATCTGGTATTTGACCAATATTTGCAAACTCATCTAGTAAAAAATACACCTGATGAGGAAGCCTTGATCCATAATCATCGGCCATTTTATATAATATTGAAAACATCTGACTAAAGAACATAGTTGATACAAAGTCATATGTACTTTCTGCGGCAGATGTAATAACATATATAGCAGTCTTTTTCTTTGCCACATCTCTAAAATTAATATTATTAGAAGATGTTATCTTTTGAATTGCAGGCATATCGAATACACGCATCTTAGAAATTGATGATATAACAATACTTTGCATTGTTTTATCTGCAGATGTTTTAAAGTTTTCATATTGTACTCTACCAGGATGTTCAGGCTTTAACTCATCTATAAATAATTTTTCGAATATTGTTGAATCCGAACCACCTTGACGAATAAGATTTAAACAACTTCCAATATTTTGTTCTTCTAAAGGAAGAACAGATAATACATAGTAAATAGCTGCACTTATTAACATTTTAGCAGTGTTATCCCAAAATGGATCATCTCCACCGCCACCTTCTTTTTGTGCGCCAGTTACTAATATATGTGCTAAAGTATCAACATCTTGATCAGAACATATATTAGAAAGTGGGTTATAAAAATCACTATATGTTGGATTTACCAAGTTAAATACTTTTATATCATATCCTTCATTTTGTAAAAATCTTGATGTTTCTTTGTATAGCTCGCCCTTAGGATCAGTTATAATATAAGATCCTAAGCACTGCATTATATTAGGCTTAATATAACACGCAGTTTTACCAGATCCAGATCCTCCGACAACCAACACATTCTTATTGATTACGACCTTCTTTAAATCTGTTCCCAAATAATGTTTTCTACTTAATATAAATCCTTCTTTTTTATTTAATATTTCTTTTCCATCAGGTCTTTTTCTAAACTCTTCACCGCCAGTACTCCATTGACTAGATCCATTTTCTTTTCCTTCATACTCACTTTTATTTCCACTTTGAATCTTAGCTACAATATATATTACAAAAACTATTACAAATATCCAAAAAGTTATTTGTAAAAATAATCCAAAATCACTGAACATTCCACTAAAAAAGGACATATTAGTAATGTTTCCGATCCATGTATTTAAAACATCAAAAAGTAATGAATCTGATCCTAAAGCTTTTGCATCTGTTATAGATTTAGTTAAAGAGCCTCCCAATACAACGGAAGCTACTAATGCTATAACCAGCAATATTGCAGCTTTACTCTTAAAATCTTCAAAAAATCCTCTCATTCCATATACCCCTCTACATATTTTATCTTACTGGTTGATCTCCATCATCACGTTCTCTATCTTCTTTATCCTTGTCTTGTTTCATTTTTTCTGCGTTAATCCTATGCTTTTCTAACCTCAAATCTTTCTCACTTAAATGAAGACCTAATTCTACTTGCTTAGGATTTTTTATTTCTATTTCTTTTACGTTTTCCGGTACTTTTAACTCGCCAAAGTTTAAATTTGCTTTTCCAGTAATATTTTTTTCCTCACTCATTTATATTCTCCTTTCATAATTTAATCGCCTTCAAATCTAACCTCTAAAACAATATATGGTCTATTAGGCATAATTTTACATCTTCCTTTTATTAGACCGGTTGCTTCATCTTTATAAAATGAAGGTTTTACCTCTTCACCAGTCTGTGAATCAATAATTGCAAAGTTTCTTTTCATATCTGGAGTATAATTTACCTCTTTATATTCTACTCCTTCTATATTATATATCGAACCATAACTTAATGGTATATTAGTCTCTTCTGTTCTAAAGCCATTATTATCTAAAACGCCCGTACTTAAAAAAGCTTTCCTATCTGTAAGTATTAACAATACAATGTCATCAACTTCATCTTCATCATCAACAAAAACATTAAATATCTTTTTTATTTTTCCTTCTTCTTCAACTTCTGTACTTCTAATTCTTTCCAAAGACAATAAGGCATATCCCTGTGCATAAGCCTCATAATCCTTTTTAATTAAAAATGCTAAAGTATTCATTCCAGGCATATCAATAACTTCAAATTTATTTGCTTGTAATAAACTTTCCATAATTCAACCTCACTTTTATATTAAACTTTTCTAACTAATACCATTGGTGTAAGAGTCTTCGCTTGTCCTGCAGGATTATCTTTAACCATTCCCTTAAGTTCTGTATCATCATATTCTATACTATCGGCTTTACCTAAAATTTCTACATTGAAATCATTTGCATCAACTATC
>CALXBV010000052.1 GCA_944386635.1 uncultured Clostridia bacterium | reverse complement strand
AAAAGCAGTAGCTAATTGGATTATGGGAGATTTTGCTAAAATGTTAAATGAAAGTGAAATAGAAATATATGATTCTAAAGTAACAGAAGAGAACTTAGCATGTTTAATATCTTTAATAGATAAGGGAACAATTTCATCTAAAATTGCAAAACAGATATTTGAAGAAATGTTTGAAACAGGAGAAAATGCAAAAGATATTGTGGAGAAAAAAGGACTTGTTCAGATATCAGACGAAGGAGCAATAAGAAAGATTGTTGAAAAAGTTGTTGATGAAAATCCACAGTCTGTAGCAGATTATAAAGCTGGAAAAGATAAGGCTATAGGATATATGGTTGGACAGATAATGAAAGAGACAAAAGGAAAGGCAAATCCACAAATTGTTAATAAAATATTACTTGAAATAATAAATAAATAGTGTATAATATTAATATATATGTATAGAGGAGTGATAGTGATGAAAAAGACAAATGTTATACTTGGAATAGTAATAGCTATATTTGTGATTTGTGCAGTTTTTATACTAGTAAATGCAGTTATGAGTAACAAGGAAGATGATACTGTTCCAGTAAATATTGATTTTGCAGCACTTTCATCAGAAATAGAAGAATCTACTAATTTTGATAGCTCTAAAATGAAACAAATAACAGTTGAAGATTTACAAAATGATTTTTCGATAAATAGTGAATGGGTAAAACAAGTAATAGGTCAAAGACCTTATGTAAATGTTACAGCAAGTATGTATGTTATTGTTGAGGCAACAGATGGAAACGTGGAAAACATAGTTTCAGCTTTTGAAAAGTATGGAGATAGTTATGATGAAATGTGGAAGGATTATCTAACAGAAGAGTATGAACTTGTTAAAAATAGACAAATTGGTTCAAAGGGAAACTATGTATATTTTATTGTTAGTGATTATGCTAATGATATAGTAGATTTAATAAAATAAATAATACATTAACTTTATTAAAAAAGCTAATTAAATAATTTTATATTTAATTAGCTTTTTTCATTTGCTTATACAACTATTATATAACATAATTGTTTCAGAAATATTACAAAAAAACATTTAACTGTTAAATAATATACATATGTGATATTATTATAATTATAAATTATTAATAATCGGAGGGAAAATATATGAATACTATTAAATCAAAATTAAAATACATTTTTACGATTTTAGTTTTAATATGTTTTTATAACACTTTTGAATGTCTTAACGCATCAACTTTAGATAATTTAATTAATACTGTCCAAGATGATACAATGGCAGATTCTGAATATGGGTGGAGCTTTAAATTTCTGGATGGAATTACAACTCTAGAGCCATTTGGATTTACTACTAGAAATGAAGACTTATGGAGAAATGATTGGGATGGAACACTTTTATATTATACGAATGATGAATATGAAGTCCTAAGATTAACAGATGATTCTCAAAAAGGTAATGTCGGTGTTATATATCATAATGTAGGAACATATCAGGGAAAAGCAGTATCAATGAAAATTACTGTTATGGACTGGGAAAAACTAGGCATTGGAGGAACAAATTCAGATGGTAGGGAGGTATATCCTAACATATTTTTTAGTAAGACAGCAATAGATGTGCTTACAACATATAGAGCTTTAATATTAAGACCACAGTGGAAAATACAATTTTTCTATGAAGATGATAGCAGTGAGACGCCAATAGATATAAAAGGACATATAACTGTAAAAGATTTAGATTGTGAAGAATACATAGAAGCTGATATAAGTCAATTTATAAAAGGATATATTACATCTAATACTAATTTAGTTACTAGTTTGATTAATAATGATAGTACATTAAAAATTGCTAATAAGCCTGGAAATGAAGCTTTCAATACAACAGATAAAAGAAATTGGGCTACTTTGTTATTTGACACTTCTAGTGTATTGGATAAATCTATAAGCTATTTATATTCAGATACTTTAAAAGATGGTGTTGCAACAGATGTTATTAGTGAAAGTAAAATGATTTATCAGTGGTTATTTGGTAGTGAGTCTTTAGTAAAATTTGACACACCAACTATAACAAAACAAGTTAGTAGTCAAAGTATTATAAAAGGAGATACTTTAACATATACTTTATCTTTTTATGCACCTCCTTTTTCAGTATCAACAGATTATTATAGTAAATTAATAATAAAAGATGAAATAGATGAAGAATTATTAATCGAGCAAGTAAATGTATATAATGATTCATATGAAAATGTTAATAACTTATTTACTATACAAAATAATAATAATTTGTTAGTTTTAACTACTAATTCTTCTACTTTATCTTCTGATACATTTTATAACAAAAATTATATTGTTGAAGTAGTTTGTACTTTAAAGGATAATGTGGAACATAGTTCGGATAAAATATATAATAATAAATATATTTTAAAAAATAAAGCAACTATTGAAACTGATTCAGGGGTAAAAACTTCAAATGAAGTAGAAACAGAATTATATTATAAAATAGATACAAAAATTACAAATGGTACAATCACACAATCTAAAAATAATGTTGTACCAATGTCCGATGAGAAAGTTTCTTTTGAAGCTAATGACGGATATTATATAAAAAGTATAACAGTTGATGGAAAAGAAATAACAATTTCTGGAAAACAATATAGTGGAGAATATGATTTTGAAAATATAAATGATAATCATGAAATAATAGTTAATTGTGAAAGAAATACATCAAGTGTAGTTGTAAAATATATAGATCAAGTAACAAGAAATGAAGTGGCACCGACAGATACATTGACAGGATTTCAAAATGATACATATCAAACACAGTCAAAAGAAGTTGAAGGATATGAATTAGTATTAACACCATCTAATGCAACTGGAAAATATTCAGATACAACAAT
>CALXBV010000051.1 GCA_944386635.1 uncultured Clostridia bacterium | reverse complement strand
ACAAACTCATGAGGCTCTGTATTTAATGTATATAATTTTCCATCTTCTTTATATATATCTGGAGCACTTATCTCTTGATAATAATATGTCTCTCCAACTTCAAATTTATCTACTGGTATTGCTGCTATACCATCTTCATTTGTTGTCATTTCTACTATTTCATTTCCATCTTTATCTGTTATTATAAATGTACAATTTGGTACTAAATCTCCAGTAAATATATCTGTTTTTTCAAAATAGAAAGATTTTGAATTATCTACTAATACTCTATATGCTAGATCCTCTTGTGCATCATTTGGTGTTACTTCTACTCTTACAACTTCATCTGCTAATTCATGTTTTGCAGGTGCTTTTGTCTCTTTTAGATAATATACTCCTAATGGTATTTCATCTAATTCAAATATTCCATTTTCGTCCGATACTAATTTTACTTCTGTACCATCTTCTAATTTTAATGGATTTTGACATTCTTCATCTAAATACACACTATATTCTGCATTTTTTATTGTTATAAATTGATTACTATTTTCATCCAAATATTCTAATAATTCTTCTTTTGTCATTGAGCTTATATTTTCTAATAAAATTCTTGATTGTTCTTCTATTACTTCTGGATCTACTCCATCTGTTCCATATAGTCCTTCACTATCATAATCTAAAAATGATGATGTACTTAATTTTAATAACATTATATTTGCTGTTTCTGGTATATTTACTACATCTTCTCCTGTAACAGTTACTAATGGTGCTTTTTTATCTTCAAAAGTAATCTCAAATTCATATTTTGTACCATCTATTATATACATACTACTAGCATCTATTTCTAGATAATAGTATTTTCCTTTAGGCAAATCTGTAGTAGTCTTTACTTCACCTGTAGCATTTGTTTTTATAATATCAACTAAAGAATCTTTATTTATCAATGTTCTTGTTCCATCATAATTTTTAATATCTTCTGCTGCATATACTCCAAATACTGCGAATTTATTTTCTGAAACTATATATTTCGGATCTTCAAATTTCTTATAGAATCTAAGTTCTGCATGCTGTCTATCATTTGTCTCTTCTCTTGTTGTTGTTTCTACTCTTACTAATTGATTATCATTTTCTAATACTGCATTTTCAATATTTTCATTTACTAAAATTCCATCTGGAGCTTCTACTTCTTTTATTTCATATTCTCCTAAATATAAATCCTTAGTTGTCGCTATTCCATCTACACCTGTTGTTATTTCATCTACTTTTTTTCCTTGTGATACATATATTATTTTTCCATCAGGTGATTTTATATCTTCTGCTGCATATATTTCATATTTTACTCCTTCTAGTCCTCTTTCTTCCCATACTGGTGTGTATTTTGCTCCATATTCTGTCATTTCTATATTTACATCTGTTAAAACTTCACCTGTTTTTATTATCTCTAGTTTTCCTTTTAATGGTTCATCTGGTATATCTACTTCATAGAATAGTTCTACTTTATGTGCTTCTTCATCTTCTTCTACTCCAGTTGCTGCTTTATCTAATCTTACATGATATCCGCCTTTGCCAATTACTCCTATGTTGTTTTCATTTTCTGGAAGTCTCCATTCATCTTGTAAATAATATCCTTCTGGTGCTTTTGTTTCATATACTATATAGTCTCCTGCTAGTAACGTTTGTGGTGTTACAAAATATCCTTCACTATTTGTTACAAATGTAGTAATATGCTCATCTTCTGATGTATCATATCTTTCTACCCATTCGTTATTTTGACAATCCCATATTTTAAATTCCGCACCTGCCAAATTTACTTTTTCTCCTGTATCTTTATCTGTTTTTTGAACTTGTAGATAAATTTCTAATGGCTCATCTGATTCTATTCTATATTCTTTTACACCTTGTCCATCTATTACAACTTCTTCTGGTTGGATAAACCAATGTGTATGTTCCTCTGGATGACTTTCTTGTATCTCAGATAATGTATATGTTCCATATGGTATTGTAAATTCTTTATCTGGATGTTCCCTTTTATATTCTTCATCTATGAATTCTCCATATCCATACTTATCTAATGTTATATCATAGTATGTATTTGGATTTGAATTTAAAGTTAATCTTAATATTGCTCCTTCTGAAGCAGCTTCTTCTGTTTGATCTAATATATTATCATATTTTACTACTTCAATACTTCCACGCATTACTGTTTCTACTGATGTTTTAGTTATTAGCATATATTCAACATCTTGATTTTCTGGTGGCTGAGAATATATATAAACATTTTCATCTGGTAAATATCCCTTTGGTGCTTTTGTCTCTTTTACATAGTATGTACCACATCTTAATGTTCCAGACTCTGCACACCAATAGCCATCCTCATCTTTATGATCTACAGTTAACACATCAACTACTTGTGTTAATGCTTCATCTCTATATATTGTATATTCTGCTCCTTTTAATTCTGCATCTCCTTGTGTAAAGTCTGGAGCATCATCTTCTTTTTTATCTGCATCTACTTTAATTACTTTTATGCCAATTTTCTTTGATGGATCTACTTGCTCATATTTATATACTTTTCCATCTTCTTCTATTTTTACAGTAAAGTTTGGTACTTTTAATCCTTCAACTGGTACTACACACTCTTCTATTTCATATGTACCATATGGTAAATCTTCTATTCTACATATTCCATCTTCACCTGATACATTTGAATAGTATACTTGACTTCTATCACTCATTAAAGTTGCTTTAAACTGTGCTCCAGCTACTGTAACCTCAGGATCATAGTCTGTTGCACTTAATTTTTTTGTTATTTGTATGCTACCATATATTGGTTTTTCTGGCGCTTCATTTTTCACAGTTGGTATTACAGGTTGATCTTGTCCAGCATATTGTATTTCAAATTCTATTTTATCTGAGTTTATATTAAAGCCTTCTGATGGTTCTACTTCTAAATAATAATATTTTCCTACTGGTAAATCATTTACTACAGGTGTTTCACCATTTTCATTAGTCACCAAATTGCCTTTTACTAACTGATTTGCAGTATAAACTGTTTCATCGCCCTCTTTTATATTTTCTGCAGCATACAAATTATATGTTGCACCTTTAAGTGTCGCATCACCTTTTGTGTTTTCTGGATCATCTTCATCATATTTTGAAAGTGTTGCACTTCCTCTTGGATAAGGATTTGTCCATGTAAAGGTTACAGTTTGTCCTTGAGTTACTGTAACTTCAACAGTTTTAGTTTCTGTATTAAGTACCATACCATCCGGAGCTTTTGTCTCTGTAATAGTATATGTACCAGGCTCTATATCATTTAGATATGCTTTTCCATCATCAAGTGTTATAATATCAAACTCGCCACTTGGACCAGAAACATGAAATTCTGCACCTTTTTTTAACCTATTATATGTATCTTGTTTTTCTACAACTAAATTTCCTTTTCTCTGCATTTCTATTATTCCAGCAAGTGGCTGAAAACCACTATTATTAGGAAAAACTAAAAAGTAAGCAATATCATCTGGACAATCTTCAGCTTCAACATGTCTTGCTAACCAGCTAGAATAATCCCAACCAGACAAAGTACTTGAACTAACTTCGCCCCTAACATAAGATACACTCCATGACGTAGCTACGATTTGACGTTCAGGATCTTTTTGACTTCCATTATACTGACTATTTCCAGGTCCCCAATATCCATAGTAAAGAGCTGTAGCTAATCTCTTATTATAATCTGGATCTCCCGGAAAATATACTTTTCCCGACATTCTTTCACCAACATTAGGTGTATCCTCATAATGATCAGCACAATTAGCATTAACAGTATATGTAACTCCATCAGCATTTAAATTTAATTCGAAGAAAGAACTAGAAATATATGGACCACTAGTAGTATCTATATAAAATTTATCTGCTCTTGTTACTGTACCAGAAATATCTACCTGTACTGCATAAATATTTGGCACTGAAAAAACCAATTCTAAAATCATCATAAATAATAAAAATTTTAGCTTTTTCATATAAATTTCCCCCTTATAAAATAATTTTACACTATTTATACAAAATCTTCTAGTTATTCTCTTATTATTTATAATTTTTTATATTTTATGACTATTCTATTATTTTTTTGTTACAAAAAA
>CALXBV010000050.1 GCA_944386635.1 uncultured Clostridia bacterium | reverse complement strand
TCATATTATGGACAAGGATATGTATTTACAAGCCCTTTATTGGTTAATATTAAAGATTCAGATATAGATAGTATAGAGGTATCTCAAGATATGTATTCACCAAATGAAAGAAGCAAAAAATTAATATCTAAATATTATGATGAAGCAACTGAATATAAACATACATTTATGAAAAATGATGATGGAACATATTATTGGGTAAAAACAGAAATTGTTAAATAATTTAATTAAAAATAGTAAAGATACTTAAAATTTTAAGTATCTTTATTTTTACTATACAAATAATATTAATATGGTGATAGTATGAATGATGAAATTGATCTTTTAAAATATTTACTGAATAATTTAAAAATGCAACAGACATTATTATATAAAATACTTAAAAAGAAAGAAGTAAAAGATGAAATATATGAGTTAATAAGATATGAAATATTTGAATATAGAAAATTTATTATATCATTAAAAAGAATGCTTCAAAATAGGCTTAAAAAATATAATAAAGAAATTAATGTTTTATTAGGCGTGGCAAGTAGTATAAATGCAAATGTCAATAAAACAGATAAAAATAGTGATTATTTAGATATTTTAAAGCAAAGTAGTAATATAAATATAATGGATATCCAAAGAATTAGAAAAGAATATAATATAAAGAGCAAAACAATAATAAAATTAATAGATAGATTGGAAGAGTTTGAAAATAAAAATATAAATAAAATAAATATGATAATTAATAAAGAATAAATACATAAGTTTACTATAAAAATTTTGAAGAAATTGTTGCATTTTATAAATAAATATAGTATAATATTATTACTGTGAACTGAGGTGAGAGGGTGCTAGAAATCCTCTCACTTATGTTTAGAAGCGAGGTATTTAATGAAAATTGAAAATAAAGTTGAAGAATTAATACAACCTATAGTAGAAAAGCTTGGATTTGAAATTGAATATGTAGAATTTGTAAAAGAAGGTACAAATAATGTCTTAAGAGTTGTTATTGACAAAAAGGATAGTGAAGCAATGTGGGTTGATGATTGTGAAGTGGTAAGTAGAGCGATAGAAGATACGGTAGATAAAAATATTAATCAGGAATATGTTTTAGAAGTATCTTCTCCAGGACTGGAGAGACAATTAAAAAATATAAAGTTATATAAAAAGTATATTGGAAAAAATATACATGTCAAATTATTTAGCAAAATAGACAATAAAAAAGAATTTGAAGCTACAATTGTTGATGTTGATGAGCCATCTGAAAAGATAACTTTAAGATTAGAAGACAATAATACTATAGAATTAATGCTAAAAGAAATATCATCTGCATATACTACATATGATTTCGATACTGTTTTAAGAGGAAATACAGATAATGTTAATTTAAATAAGTTAAATAAATTTAATAAAAATAATTAGTGGGGGATAAAAAAATGAAGAGTGAAAAAATTAGTTCAAAAGAATTGTTTAATGCAATTGATCAAATTTATCAAGAGAAAGGTATAACAAAAGAATATTTAATTGATTCTTTAAAAACAGCTTTAAAAGCAGCGTATAAAAAAGATTTTGAAAATACTCATAACAACAATGATAATAATGAAAATGAACCTAAAGTAAATGTAATAGTACCAGAAGATATAGATGTAGATATTACAGAACAGTCTATTAAAGTTTATGCTGTAAAAGAAGTCAGTGATGAAGTTTTACCTGAAGAAGTTGGAATAAAAATAAGTTTAGATGATGCTAAAAAGATAACAAAAAAAGCAAAAATTGGAGATAAAATAAAAGTAGAAGTTACTCCTAAAAATTTTGGAAGAATAGCAGCGTCAACTGGTAAACAGATTTTAGTTCAAAAAATAGTAGAAGCAGAAAAAGATTTAGTATATACACAGTATGCAGATAAAGTTGGACAAATAATATCAGGGACAGTTCAAAAGACAGAAAGATTTGGAGTAATTGTAGATTTAGGTAGAGTAGAAGCTTTAATACCTGTAAATGAACAAATTAAAACAGAAAAATTACAACCACATCAAAAAATAAGAGCTTTGGTATTAAATGTTGTAAATGAATCTGGTAATTCATTACCTAAAATTACTTTATCAAGAAAAAGTCCAAATTTTGTAAGAAAATTATTCGAAAATGAAGTCCCAGAAATAATGGATGGTATTGTAGAAATAAAAGATATAGCTAGAGAAGCTGGAAGTAGAACAAAAATATCCGTATGGTCAAATGATGAGAATGTAGATCCTGTCGGAAGCTTAGTTGGTAAAAAGGGAATGAGGATACAACCAATAATAGATGAGCTAAATGGCGAAAAAATTGATGTAATACCATATAGTGATGATATACCAAGCTATATTATAAATGCAATTTCGCCAGCACCAATACTTGCAATAGATATAAATGATGAAGAAAAAATTGCAACTGTAGTTGTTCCAGATGATGCATTAGTATTTGCAATAGGTGCAGGTGGACAAAATGTTAGACTTGCAGCAATGTTAACAGGATGGAAGATAGATATAAAGACAGAAACACAAATAAAAGAAAATGTCGTTGAATAGAAATGGTGATGATGCAATGAATCCTATTAGATGCTGTATAGCATGTAAGTCTAGAAAGAGTAAATCTGAACTAATAAGAATAGTTATAAATGAAGATGGGAAACCTATAGTAGATAGGAATCAAAAAAATAATAGTAGAGGTATTTATATTTGTAAAGATAAAAGTTGTATAGAAAATATAAAAAAGGCTATTAAAAAGAAAAAATTAAAAATTAAAATAAATATAGACGAAAATAGTCTATTGAAATTGTTAGAAGAATTGGGGGAAGAAATTTGGGAAAATTAAAAGTATATGAATTAGCAAAAGAATTAGGGTTATCAAATACAGAGATGTTAGAAAGAATTAAAAAAATGGGAATTGATGTAAAATCACATCTTTCAACTTTAGATGAAAAAGATGTAGAGAGATTAAGAGGAAATGCCAAAAAAAATCATAAGGATGAGAAAAAACAAGAACAAATGCATATTATAAGAAGAAACGTTAGAGTTATTAATACAAATGACGAAGGAAAAGAAATTAATGAAATAACAACTAACATAGCAGGTGATATAAAAAAGACACATAAAGAGACAACAAATTCTAATGTTAAAGTAAATCGTAATAATAATAAAAATGAATCTCAATCTAGAAATAATTATTATGATAGAAAAAATAGATTTTCTAATAATAGAATTGGTAATATTGTTATAACAAGAAATGGTAAACCAGTTGAAACAAAAGCTGAAGAAAAAAAAGATGAAGTAAAGGTAGAAAAAGAAAGTGTAAAAGATATGGAAAATAAAGTTGTTGTTGAAAATAAAATAGATACAAATAAAGTTGAAAATATTACTAATGAAAATAATGTTAATAATAATATTAGTATTAATAATACTACTAATAATAAAGTTAATTCTAGTAATAAAAATATTAAAAATAATAATAAAGATAATTACAAAAAAAGTAATTATAATTCTCAATCTAACCCAAATTATAACAAAAATTTTAATAATAAAGATTCTAACAGTAAAGATTATAATAATAAAAGAAATAATTTTAATAGACGTGATCAACAAAAAAATGAGAGACCACAGAAAAGTAATTTTAGAAAAGATCAAAGAAAAAATAGTGATAATACATCATATCAAGTTAATAAGTTTATAAAGCAAGCAGAAAAAACTCCAATTGAGCAAAAAGAAACAAGAGAATATAGTTCTGCTAATATTGATAAAGATAAAAAGAAATATATTGAAAAAAATACATCAAATATTGAGAATAGAAAAGAGAAAATAGATAAAAATAAATTAAGAGAAGAGCATTCAAGAGTTGCAACTTCAAAATTAAGAGGAATGGAAATAGATTCAGAAGGATTAATGGATTTATATGAAAGAGAAAGTGATTTAACTAGAAAAGGATATGGTAAAAAGAAAAATAAAACACCTAAGACTGAAATGAAGCAAACAAAGATAATTCCTATGACTGAGGTTAAGTTACCTGAGACTATGACTGTAAAAGAATTTGCTGAGGCTATAAAGAAATCAACTTCAGAAGTAATAAAAAAATTATTTTCTATGGGAATAATGGCTACAGTAAATCAAGATATAGATTTTGATACTGCATATTTAATAGCTTCTGAATTTGGAATAACTGCTGAAAAAGAAGTTGTGGTTACAGAAGAAGATATATTATTTGATGACAGTGAAGATAAAGAAGAAGATTTAGTTCCTAGACCACCAATTGTAGTTGTAATGGGACACGTAGATCATGGTAAAACATCTCTATTAGATAGACTTAGAAAAACAAATGTTGTTGAAGGAGAAGCTGGTGGTATAACACAGCATATAGGTGCCTATAAAGTTAAAGTAAAAGACAGAGAAGTATGTTTTTTAGATACACCTGGACACGAAGCTTTTACAGCTATGAGGGCAAGAGGAGCTCAAATTACAGATATTGCTATAATTGTTGTTGCAGCTGATGATGGAATTAAGCCACAAACTATAGAAGCTATAGATCATGCAAAAGCAGCTGGAGTATCAATTCTTGTTGCTATTAATAAAATAGATAAACCTAATGCAAATGTTGAAAAAGTAAAACAAGAATTATTAGAAGTAGGATTAGTTCCTGAAGAATGGGGTGGAGATACAATTTGTGTTCCTATATCTGCAAGAACTGGTGAAGGAATAGATACTTTATTAGAGATGTTATTATTAATAGCAGACATGAAGGATTTAAAAGCCAATCCACATAAACAAGCTAAAGGTACTGTATTAGAGGCAAGATTAGATAAAAAGAGAGGTACAATAGTATCAATGCTTGTTCAAAGAGGTCAACTAAATGTAGGAGATACAATAGTTGTAGGAGATATGGTAGCAAAAATTCGTGCCATGAAAGATGATAAGGGAAGATCTGTAAAAAGTGCAGGACCTTCTACTCCAGTAGAAATATTAGGTTTATCACATGTACCAGAAACAGGTGAAGTTTTCTACGAGGTAGAAAATGAGAAAGTTGCTAAGCAATTAATTGAAAAAAGAATTGCAAAGCATAGAATGGAATTAATAAAGCAAGGAAGTAAAATAACTTTAGATGATCTTTTTGGACAAATAAAAGAAGGAAAGATTAAAGAGTTAAATATCATTATAAAAGCAGATGTTCAAGGATCTGTTGAAGCTTTGAAAGATTCTCTTTTAAAACTATCAAATGATGAAGTTAGAGTAAGAATAATTCATGCTTCTACAGGAGGAATTAAAGAATCAGATGTTACACTTGCTTCTGTATCAAATGCAATTATAATTGGATTTAATGTAAGACCAGAAAGTGCAGCTGAAGCACAAGCTAAAAAAGAAAAAGTAGATATGAGATTGTATAGTGTAATCTATGATGCTATAAATGATGTAGAGACAGCTCTTAAAGGTATGATGCCTAAAAAATATAAAGAAGTTTTATATGGAAAGGCTGAAGTTAGAAAAATATTCAAGATTACTGGAGTTGGAACTGTTGCTGGTTGCTATGTTAAATCTGGAAAAATAGTAAGAGGTGCAATGGTAAGACTTGTTAGAGATTCTATTGTTCTTCTTGAGATAAAGATAGATTCTTTAAGAAGAGAAAAAGACGAAGTAAAAGAAGTTGCAGAAGGATATGAATGTGGAATAAAATTAGAAAATTATAGTGATATTAAAGAAGGCGATATATTCGAATGCTTTGTTATGGAAGAAGTAAAGTAGGAGGTATATTATGCAAAGACATGAAAGATTACAACAAGACGTAAAAAGAGCAATTAGTG
>CALXBV010000049.1 GCA_944386635.1 uncultured Clostridia bacterium | reverse complement strand
CCTACCTCAACATACAGATCTACATTTTCATCATTTAATCTGTCTATAATTTTATCCATTCTTACAGGACTTATCATATGCGATGATAAAATACTTTTAAAATCATCATCACCTTTATATGGAATAGCATCTATATTTTTTAATACCTCTATATCGCCTTTTTTAAATTTTTTATTATCTATATACTCTTTTAGTTTTTGACTTGCATCTCTCAATTTTTCTGTATGAAAAGGTCCTGCTGTATTTAATTCTATTACTCTTTTTGCACCAGCTTCCTTTAACAGTTCACTTGCTTTTTCAACACTATCTTTATATCCAGATATGACTGTTTGCATTGAATAGTTATAATTTGCTGGTACTACAAATCCATCAACACTTTTACAAATTTCCTCTATTTTTGAGCTTTCAAGTCCAATTACAGCTGCCATTTTATACTCATCATTAAAATTACAGCTTTGCATTATATCTCCACGATTTTTAACAAGTTTTACTCCATTTTCAAAATCTATGAATCCACCTTCTATTAAAGCTGTATATTCACCAAGACTTAAACCTGCACATATGTCTGGTTTAATATTATATTTTTCTAAGACTTTACATATTGCAAGTGATGTTATTAAAATACTAATCTGTGTATTTGCAGTTAAATTTAACTCTTCTTCACTTGAGTTAAAACATAGATTTGCAATATCTACTCCTATAATATCACTTGCTTTTTTATATATCTGTTGTGCTTCATCATATTTATCATAAATATCTTTGCACATTCCTACTGTTTGGGTTCCTTGTCCTGGGAACAAAAAAGCTATCTTCATACTATACCTCCATTAAAATACTTCCTAAATTTAAACCGCCACCATATCCTAAAAGTAAGATTTTATCTTTAGATTTTATTTTACCTGAATAAAATAAATCATCTATAGCAATTGGAATACTTGCGCAAAATGTATTTGCATATTGTCTTATATTTGTATACATTTTTACCCCTGTTTTACTTGCTATTTTATCTAAAATTCTAATATTAGATTGATGAGGAATTGTAAAATCCACATCTTGTGAGTTTAAATTAGCTAACTTTAAAATTTTATTTATATTTTCAACAGTTTTTGTAGTTGCAAATCTATATACATTTTTTCTATCCATATAAAGATTATGCTTATCATCACATGTTAAAATTTTGCTGTTTTCTCCGATACTTTCTATATAACTAAAGTACATTTTTTCTTCTTTACATGACTTTATTAATATGCATCCAGCACCATCTCCAAATAGCATTTCATCATTTATACTATTATACTTATTCTTAGATAGTACCTCTGCACCAACTATAAGTGCATATTCTATTTGTGAAGTGATTATATATTTTTGAGCTATATCTAATGCATTAATAAATCCACTACAACCAGCAAGTACGTCTAAGCACATGCAATTAGATATATTAAAATAATTTTGTATACTAAATGATAAAGATGGCATAAGACTATCATAAGTAGTAGATGCTGCAATAATAAGACCTACGTTTTCTAGATTTACTTGATTATTTTTATTTAGCATATCTTCTATACTTAATATTGCTACATCTTCTAAATTTTCTTTTTCTACATAGTGCCTTGTCTCAATACCAGTTCGCTTATATATATACCCATCTTCTAAATTATTTTTCTTTTCAATTTCTTCATTTGAAACTATAAGTGATGGTAAATATTTTCCTGTTGCTACTATTTCAATCGAGTTCATATTTCATCCTCCAACTATAATTAATTTATACTATATTTTAAAAAAAATCATTAACCTGACTGGTCAGTCAATTTTTATACAAAAGTATAAAAAAATAGAGAATATCGCTTTTTGACATTCTCTATAAATTTTAATTTACATATTTATTTATATCAATTTTTTAATTTTTTTCTATTCCTTTTAAGATTGCTTTACTGTATTGATCAGCCATTTCATTTATATCTATGCTTCCATTGTTTTCATATCTAATTAATATTCCAGAACAAATTATTCCAAATATCTCAAATGCTATCTGCCTTGTATTACATTGTTTTATATCACCTTTTAAAATAGACTCCTTTATTATTTTTTCTATTACATTAACACAACTATATACACTTTCTCTACATTTTTTATTTCTTTGTTCATTACCACATATTTCCTTCATTATTAAGCTTATTAAATTTTCATATTTATCTACTACTTTTAGTTCTACTAATAATATTGCATGTATTTTTTCTTCAATAGTTAAAACATTTCTTGTCTTAATTTCTAAGCTATGTTCAAGTAATTTTAGTCCTTCAACAATTAAAAAATCTAATATTTCACCTTTACTTGAAAAATGATAGTACAATGTCCCCTTAGCAATCCCTACTATAGAAGTAATTTCTTCTATACTAGTTGAATCATATCCTTTTTTAGCAAATAAATCCATAGAAGTTTCAAATATTTTTCGTTTTGTTCTATTCATTAAATTCCCTCACAATCTTTAAGTATTCTTCTTCAAAAAAATTAAAAAATGTTGAAATAATATCTTCTCTTTTGCATTCTATATTAAATTCTTTTTTAATAGAAGATGCTATATCTTGTATATTCTCATTAAATTTTTCTTGTAAAATATTAATTCCTATTCCAATATACAATTTCTTTACTATACCATTTTGTACATTAGTTTCTGTTAATATCCCACCTATCTTTTTTAAATTACATACAATATCATTTGGATACTTAATTTGTAAATCTATGTTATATAATGTTTTAAATGTTTTTATTATACATTTTGCTATAACTATAGTTATGCCATCTAATTTATTTACGTCTATAGAGGGATATAACAACAAAGTAAATGCTATACTTTTTCCAAAAGAATCTGTATACCAAACTCTTCCATGTGTACCTTTTCCTTTGGTTTGTATCTCAGATATAATTACTGTTCCCTCTTTTAAATTCTCTTGACGCTTTATTTCATCTTGTGTTGAGTCTATTATATCATATAAAATTATATTTCCTCCTATTTTTTTTGTCGTTAATTTACTATATATTAAATCTTTATCCATTTGCTCTCC
>CALXBV010000048.1 GCA_944386635.1 uncultured Clostridia bacterium | reverse complement strand
TTTACAAAAAAATAAAAACTTTTTTCTGTTTATTTTTTATGTTTAATTGTCTCCTTGCGACGTCTATTATGATACTACTTTTTATCTTCTTTGTCAACACTTTTTTTAAAATTTTTTTATTTATTTTCTTATTTTATTTTTTTACATAATTATAACTCAACTAATATAACATCTTCTCCTATTTTTTTTATATTATTCCATGGTATTGTTATGTTGTTTTTACTATTAATACTATTAAATATTTTTCCAGTTTTTGCTACTATTATTGAATGTATTTCACCTTTTTCAAAATCCGCCTGTACATCTATAACAAATCCCAATATTTTCCCATCATTTATATTAATCACTTCTTTTTGTTTAAAATCAATTCCTCTTGACATACGATCACCAATACATTATATGAAAAAGGATTTCATTTAATTCATGAAATCCTTTTTTAAATCATCTATTATTTTATTAACATTCATTGCATTAGAGCCTTTAAAATATATTATATCATCCTTTTTAATTAATTTTTTCAATTTTTGAGTTACTTCCTCTTCATTACTATAGTAAAAAATATTATTAACATATTTTTTTGCAATTTCTACCATATATCTCATAGCATCACCATATGCAATTAAAATATCTATATCTAAACCTTTAAAATACTCCCCAATATCTTCATGTATTTTTTTTGAATACTTTCCTAACTCTAATATATCCGCAAGTACTACAATTTTTCTTTTATATTTTAATTCACTTAATGTTTTAAGCCCTGATTTTACTGAGCTTGGACTAGCATTATATGTATCATCTATTATGGTAAAGTCTTTTAGTTTTATTTTTTCCATTCTTCTTGAAAAATTTCTATACTTATTTATTCCGCTAATTATATTATCAGTAGACATATTATATATTTGACCTATCTTTATAGCAACTAATGAATTTAATATATTGTGTTCACCTATATCATTTATTATAATATGCTCAAACTTATTATATATAAAAGTGTTATATTCTATATAGTCATTATTTACTTTTATATTTTTTGCATCATCTATACTAAAATACTGTATATTGACATCATCATTTTTATAATTTTTTAAATATTCATCATCTTTATTTAATATTAGTATTTTCTTACCAGTTAAGCCATTTGCAATTTTTGTTTTTTCTTTATATATTACATCTCTACTTCCAAATTTTCCAATATGTGATGTACCTATATTAGTAATAACAGCCACATCTGGCTTTAAAATATTAGTTAAAATATCCATCTCACCAACAAAATCAATTCCAGCTTCAAATACTCCCATATCTTGACTATCTAATTTTAATGCCATAAGAGGTAATCCAATATTACCATTCATATTCCTTTCTGTAGTCATTACATTTTTCTCCTGAGATAATACCGAAGAAACTATTTCTCTAGTACTAGTTTTTCCAACACTACCTGTTATAGCTACTATAGGAATATCAATGTGCTTTACTCTATTATATAAACCTATATTATATAAAGCTTTTAATGTATCTTCAACTTCAATAATGATTAATTCTTTATTTTTATTAATAAAATTTTTAATATTAAAATCCTTCAATCTATCTTTGGCTATAAAAAATCCACTACAATTATTTTCAATCACTTTATCTAAAAATCTATGTCCATCTGTTTTTTCTCCTACTATTGGAATAAAAAAATCTCCTTTATTTACTTCTCTACTATCTGTTTTATAATTTAATATTTTTGTATCTTTTTTTCCATTTAATAAAATACCATTTGTAGATGCTAAAATATCACTTACATATAACACTTTTCATCACCTGTTTTTATTTTACCACATAATTAGTTATTTTCAATAGAATCAAAATAATTATTTATTCCATTTACCACAGCTTGTGCAATTTGTTGTTCATTATCTATAATCCATTGTGCATCTTCTGGATTATCATGAAAAGCAACTTCAAGTAGAACTGCCGGTGCTGTTGTCCTAATGATCTCATATAAGCTACTTGTATATAATACTCCTCTACCCTTTGTTTGATCTGGATATATTTCCATAATTTCATCATATATAGCATGTGCTAACTTATCTCCTGGAGTATTAGGTCTATTGGCAAATATTTCTGGTCCTTGTGCATTATATCCTTGACCACTAGCATTACTATGCAATGCTACATGTATATCTGGACCTATTTCATTACTCTTTCTTACAGCTGCACTTAACTTTTCGTTAGGATCATTTCTATATACAGTATATCCTTGACTTTTTAATAATTGCTCTACTATATCTGCTATTCTATTCATTCTATATTCTTCTGTACCAAAATCTCCATAACCTACGTTAAACTCTTGAGTAGATGGACTTAAAAAAATAACCTTTTCTTCCATAATGTACCTCCTACTTACTTTATAATAATATTAAAAAAACTGGTATTATATACCAGTTTTACTCATTTTTCATTAAATCAATTAAATTTTTCATTTCTTCTTGAGTAAGTGTAATTCCTTTACTCATTTTTTCATGATCCTCTGCCCAATCTCTAATATCATATTTTGGTGGTCTATCATTCCAACTAACTAAATTTACTTCTCTTCTCCATCCATTAGCATTTTCTGATAATACACCTATTTCTTTTACTATCTCATACTTTATATCTGCCATATTTTTCCTCCTACATTTAGGAGTATTCTACCATATTAATATAAAAAGTACAATACTATAATTCCTTTCCTATTTTATTTCTAATTCTAAGTAATGCATTTTTTTCAATCCTTGATACCTGCGCTTGCGATACACCTAATTCTTCTGCAAGCTCTACTTGTGTTTTATCCTTAAAATATCTTTTTTCAATTATATATCTTTCTTTATCATTTAATTTGTCTAATATTTGCTCTATTGAAATTTTATTTATTAAATCTTCTGAATCTTCTTTATCATTTTTTAACTGATCTAATAAAAAGATTTGATCTCCGCCATCATTATATACAGTATCATATATAGACATTGGAGCTACCATACTATCCATTGCAAGTATTATTTGCTCTTTAGGTGCACCTATTATTTTTTCCAATTGATCTACTGTTGGTTCCTCATTATACTTTGCAACATATTTTTCTCTCTCTTGAGAAATAACATAGGATAAATCTCTTAATGACCTTGTAACTCTAAAAGCGCTATTATCTCTTAAATACCTTTTTATTTCTCCTATTATCATTGGTACAGCATATGTTGAAAATTGTACTTCTTGTGTAATATCAAAATTATCTATTGCTTTTATTAGTCCAATTACCCCAACTTGAAATATATCATTAATATTTTCTCCTCTATTATTAAACTTTTTTACAAGACTTAATACCAATCTTAAATTTGCATTGATAAACTCATCTTTATATTGAGTCTGACCTTCCTTAATTTTTTTTAACATTTCCATTTGTTCTTTTTGTGAAAGCTTAGGTAGCTTTGATGTATCTAATCCTTGTATTTCCACTTTAACATTTGTTCCACTCATATGTATCTCCCCTTTGTTGTTATTATTTTTTACATATGACTTTTTAAATATTCTCGTTCGACTTTTCTTGATGTTTTTAGTGTTTCGAATATAAAACAATAAAACCTCATTATATTTATATGAACAAATGTTATCGATATACTTATATTTTATTTATTACATTTTTTTAGACAAAAAAAGGACTTTGAAAATATCAAAATCCTTTTTTGTTATATATTATTCTACATTATATAATGCTTTTATATCCCATACAACACCATTTGGTGTATCATTTAAAATAATTCCTTTAGTGTCTAAACCACTTCTTATTTCATCAGCTTTTTCAAAATTCTTTTCTTTCTTTGCTTGTGCTCTTAATTGTATTTGATTTTCTATATAATTTACATCCATATTCAATTTTTTTAAATATTTATTTTTCATTTCAGTTATAAACTCATCTGGATCTTGTGTAAAAAAACCAAGAATTGAATATACTTCTTTAACATTAGCTATTATTTTTGCAAATGTATTAGCTATTAGCTGTCTATTTTTCTTATTTGCTCTTTTTAATAATCCATTTGCATATTTAAAAATTCCAAAAAGCTCTGCTATAGCTGCTGCTGTATTAAAGTCGTCGTCCATAACATCTATAAACTTAGGAATAATATTGCCAGATATATCATCTTCTACTCCATTCTCATCTTTATCTCCATTATTTTCTTGAATAAATTTATTCATATTTTTCATTGTACTATAAAAATAATATAGATGACTTTCCGCAAGAGCGTAATCTTTATCTAATAAATCAATATCTGATGTGTAATGTTTTGAAAGCATAACATATTTTATAACTTCATAATTATACATTTTTAAAGCTTCTCTTATTGTTACAAAATTACCTAATGATTTACTCATCTTTTCTCCATTGATTTTTACTAGACCACAATGTGACCAATATTTTGCTAAAGGTTTTCCAGTATACGCCTCACTTTGTGCTATTTCATTTTCATGATGTGGAAAAATTAAATCTTTACCACCAGAATGTATATCTATTGTTTCTCCCAAGGTATCTAATATCATTGTAGAACATTCAATATGCCATCCGGGTCTTCCTTTTCCCCATGGAGATTCCCAATACACTTCTCCTGGTTTTGCAGATTTCCATAAAGCAAAATCTAACGGATCCTTTTTACCTTCCTCTACATCTTTTCTTACTCCATTTAATAACTCGTCTACCTTACAATTAGATAATTTTCCATATTCAGGAAATTTTCTAACGGCAAAATATACATCTCCTCTATCAGTTGGATACGCATATCCTTTATCTATTAATCCCTGAACAAATTTGATTATTTTATCTATGTATTCTGATGCTTTTGTAGTTATATCTGCATCTCTTACATGTAAATTATGCATATCTGTTTCAGCTTCTTTAATTTGTTCTTGTGAAAGTTGTAGTGCACCTATTCCTTGCTCATTAGCCCTTTTTATAATTTTATCATCAACATCTGTATAATTACGAACATAAGTTACATTATATCCTCTATATTTTAAATAATCTGCAATCATTGCATATATAATTGCCTGTCTTGCATGACCTATATGACACAAATCATACACTGTTACTCCACATGCATAAATTTTCACATTCTTTCCATCTAGTGGAACAAACTCTTCTTTTTTTCTTGTCATCGAATTATATATTTTCATTAATATTCCTCCTTAATTTTATACAATATATGATTTTAATTAAATAATAATAACTACAAAAAAACTATGTAGTTTTGCCTACATAGTCTTATATATCTTAATATTAAAATATATATTTGCTATTGTAGGCATGAAACTAATCACTCATACCTACTTAGTAGATAGGAGTGTTACTCCATACAACAGCAATTTGCAAATATATATTTTCTCATAATAATCTCTCCTTTTCTCTTATACGAGTATTATATATTAAATATTTTATTTTGTCAACATAATCATACAATTAAATATTAATTAAATTAAGCAGTAAAATCATTTCTTAAATTATTAATAACCTTCTTTTCTAGTCTAGATATATATGATTGAGATATACCAAGTCTATCTGCAACTTCTTTTTGTGTAAGCTCATCCTTTCCATCAAATCCATATCTAAGTTGCATTATTGTCTTTTCTCTTTTATTAAGACCTTGTATAGCATTTTTTAAAATTTTTTTATTTTCCTCTTCTTCTACACTTTTGTATATACTATCGTTATCTGTTCCTAATATATCTCCTAAAGACAAATCGTTTCCTTCACTATCAATATTAATAGGTTCATCTATAGAAATTTCTGTTTTTATTTTATTATTTTTTCTTAAATACATTAATATCTCATTTTCTATACAACGTGATGCATATGTAGCAAGCTTTATATTTTTAGATAAGTCATAACTATTTATTGCTTTCATAAGTCCTATTGTTCCTATTGATATTAAGTCTTCAATATTAACTCCTGAACTTTCAAATTTTTTTGCAATGTATACAACTAATCTTAAATTTTTTTCTACAAGTATATTTTTTGCTTCTTTATCTTTGTTCATAAGTCTTTTTAATAATTTTAGCTCTTCTTCCTCAGTTAGAGGAGCAGGTAATTTATCGTTTCCTGCAATATAACATAAAAAAGAATCACCAAGCCCTAACCATCTTAAAATTTTTAAATAAACTAATTTAATTTCTTCTCTTATCATAATATTACCCCCTTTAATTTTTCTAGATATGTATTATATCCAATTATTGCACTATATTTTTCTGGAGTATTACTATTGTCTAATGAAAATGATAAAATTATTTTATCTATTAAAGCTATTTTCCTTTTTCCTTTATATATTATTATGTTTTTTATTATATATCCTGTCTTTATTTTAGATCCATTTACAGTAGAAACATTTATATATATCTTTTTTAAATTTAAATTTTTTGAAATTATTTCATCTTCTAAATTTTCTTTTAAAAAAATAACATCTAAAGATGTAATAGGATCCTTTACACTATTTCCTGTATCAACAAAAGCTGAAATTTTATTACCATTTATATCTAAAGTATAAAATAAGTCTCTATCTGTTATATTAATTTTCCACATTTTCCACAAGTCTTTACACAAAAAATGAAAAAATATGCCAGATATAATATATATAAATATTTTATTTAATATACTTTCTAAATCTAATTTTAATAATATAGAAAAAGAAATTACTATTCCTATATATATGAAGTATAATAAATAATAGTAGCAAAACTTCTTAATAAGCTCATATATTGTTTTAGGTTTAAATAAAAAGAAAAGTATAATAATAGATACAAAAAAATGTAAGATATAACTAAAAATATTACTATATATAGCAAAAATACAAGATAAAATTGTATCTATTAATATCATAAAAACTTTTCTCTTTGTTGATACACAGCTTTTAGTAAATATTATTAATTCTGAAATTATTACTATATTAACTACTAAGTTTTCTAAAAAAATATAGTCTAGGTAGATCTTCATTAAATCACCTAGACTAATTATATTTACTTTTTCTTAAAATATATGTCATTTATTATATTTTTTTTATTTTTTCATGCAACTTTATTACCTATAAAAATAAAAAAAGACCAAGATATTTACATTATCTTAGTCTTTTTATTATTTTTCTATAGATTTTTTAATATGGGGAATATTATTAATCTTTATTTCTTCTTAAAAATGGAGGAATATCTAAATCTACCATTTTATACTCATTATTTGATGATATATTTGTTCTTGTTGAACTAATAGAACTGCTATTTGAAGATTGCTGTGAATTTAATCCAGACATGCTATTATTCATATCTGAAAATGCACTTGATGATGTTGATTGTGGATTTTGAGTTACTGTAGCATTCTTTAATGCTTCACCAACAATACTATCTAATTTTAGATCTTGGAATGCTGTTTTTGTAAATCCTGTAGCAATCACAGTTATCACTATTTCGTTTTCTAATTTTTCATCTATTACAGCACCAAATATAATATTTGCATCTGGATCTACAGACTTTTGTACTAAGTCAGCAGCTTCACTTATTTCTAATAAGCATAAGTCTTTTCCACCAGTTACATTAAGAAGTACTCCACCAGCACCTTCTATAGAAGTCTCAAGCAATGGACTATGTATAGCTTGTCTTGCAGCTTCTTGTGCTCTATGTTCTCCAGAAGCTCTACCAATACCAATGTGTGCTACACCAGCATCAAGCATAATTGTTTTTACATCAGCAAAGTCTAGATTTACAAGACCTGGTATTGTTATTAAATCAGATATACCTTGTACACCTTGTCTTAATACATCATCTGACATTTTAAATGCATCCATTATAGAAGTTTGTTTTTCTACAACTTGTAATAACTTTTCATTTGGAATTATTATTAAAGTATCAACATTTTGTCTTAACTCTTCTATACCAGCTTCTGCTTGCATCATCCTTCTTTTTCCTTCAAAAGGAAATGGCTTTGTAACAACACCAACTGTTAATATTCCCATCTCTTTTGATACTTCTGCAACTATTGGAGCAGCACCTGTACCTGTTCCGCCGCCCATACCAGCAGTTACAAATACCATATCAGCTCCTTTTATTGCTTCAGCTATTTCACTTTTTGATTCCTCAGCACTACACTTTCCTACTTCTGGATTTGCTCCTGCACCAAGTCGTCTAGTTAATTTTTCACCTATTTGAATTTTTTTATCTGCTTTTGATACATTTAATTGCTGTCTATCAGTATTAACAGATATAAATTCAACGCTTTTTAATCCATTGTCTACCATTCTGTTAACACCGTTATTTCCAGCACCACCTACTCCAACAACCTTAATTGTAGCCATACCAGCTTGATTTTCGTTTTCCATTTATTATTCCCCCTTAAAATCTATATTAAAACTTCTTTTGTTTCTTCTTTTTACTAAAGAAAAACTTTTCCTTGAAGTTTTCAAGCCCTTCAAAAACCTTATCTTTAAAGCTTGGCTCAGTTACTATCTGAACATCACTATTTACATGCTTACTTAATCCTAAGCTTGCTATATATCTAACCATTCCATACACAGTTGTATGTTGTGGCTTTATTACATTTATTAATTTTGGACTACATACTCTTACATTATTTATTTTTAATATTTTAGCAGCCAATTCTTCAGCTCCAACTATATTACTTATTCCCTGTCCAGTTAAAACAACTGTATTAATAGCAGTAGTCATTCCTTTTTCTTGAAGCATTCTTCTTATTATTTGATATATCTCTTTTATTCTTGCTTCAATAACTTGTACTATATCACTACATTTTACAATATCATTTGTAGAATTAGCATTAGATTTTGATGTTAATTTAATTTCATGATTGTTTGTAATCATAGAAACAAGAGCTAAATTATACTGTCTTTTTAACTTCTCAGCTTCATCAGTACTAATATCAAAGGTTAAAGAAATATCATTTGTTATATGATCTCCTCCTACAGGAAGAGTTGTATAAAGCTCAAGCTTATCTTTTTTATATACTGATATATCTGTATGACCTCCACCAATATCTAACATTAAAACTCCATTTTGTTTTTCTTCAGGCATTAATATTATATTTGATGTAGCTAATGTTTCTAATATTAGTCCATCTATCTTTAATCCTGCATATTTTAATGCTTTTTGAACTCCTACAATGTAATCTCCTCTAGCTATTACAACTTCAACTTCCATCTGAAAAGTCTTACAAAAAGCACCTATAGGCTCATCTTTATATATTCTTCCATTTACTACGTATGCTGAAGGTAATATATCTATTATCTGCTCATCTCGCTCTAAACGAGTAGAAATTTGAATTTTAGTATATAAATTATATATGTCATTTACTGTCATACCATCATCTGGTCTTTCGACCTCAGATTCCATAACAACCTTCTCTATTCTTACGTTCATGCCCTTAATATTAACATAGGCAGAATTTACTGAAAGCTCAGAAATTTGTTCAGCTGAATTTACTGCGTCTCTTATTGACTGGCCTACTCTTTCATAATCTAAAATTTGTCCTCTTTTTATTCCTGAGTTGTTTGAGAGGCCATATCCAATGACTTCGATCTCGCTAAATTTATTGACTTGTCCAATTACACAACTTACTTTGGATACACCAATATCTAGCCCAACGATGATATCACCTATAGCCACGTCTCACACCTCCAAATTTGAGCTACCTATATGATACTATCTTTTGCTAAAAAAATCAAGCATTTTAAGGAAATTTTGTAATATTTGTGCAACCTTATTGTAACTATTTTAAAATATTGCAAAATTCCCTTTCATATGCTATTTTACATGATTTTTTGTAGAGTATTTAATTAACATTATATATATAAAGAATATAAATAAAGACGGATTAAAATACATAAAAAAAGTTATAATAGAAACAATGAAAAATAAAGATAAAAATATAAATTCTATACTTTTTAAACAACTAATCTTATTAAAAAATATTAATATACATTTTAAAATATTATACCCATCTAAAGGATAAACAGGCATTAAATTTAAAATTGCTAAAAATATATTAATTTCCAAAACAAAATCTATTTTTATAAAAAGTATTGCCAATATAACATTTGCTAGCGGCCCTGCTATATATATTATTATTTTTTTTATTGTTTTTAATTCATCACTATTATTAAATACTACACATACTCCCGCAATAGATAGTTTTAATTTTCTTATTTTTTTACCAAAAATACTCGCAAAAATTATATGAGATAATTCATGAAATAATATGAATAAATAACATACAAAATACGATGTCAAAAACAATTTGATTTTATCAGAAAAGAAAAAAGAAATCAATACAATGATAAATAAATTTTCAATTTCTAATAAAAAACTATTTACCTTTAATTTCATTTATACCTACTATCTAAATTTTAAAAATAATTCTGGATCTACAGATCTATCATTTATTTGAATTTCAAAATGAAGGTGAGATCCTGTTGACATTCCGGTAGATCCCATTAGTCCTATTATATCTCCTTGTTTTATAACATCTCCAACTTTTACATTTATCTGGTTTAAATGTGCATATTTAAAAATAACTCCATTATTTTCTATTTCAATATTATTTCCATAATATTTATCCATTTCTTGTGCTAACACAACAGTTCCATCTGTTGCACTTTTAATTTCAGTATTTAAAACATTTGCAACATCTATACCTGTATGATATCCAACGTTTTCAAATACTTCATCTCTTGCTCCATATATTGATGTTACAGTACCTTGAACAGGTAATATCATATTTATATTTTTAGACAATATCTCTTCTTTATCCATGTCCATAAGGCTAATTTGACTACTAGTTACAACTGTTTCTTGTATTGGAGTTACATCACTACTATCGATTTCTAAATTATCTTCATTAAAAACAGCTACTGTATTTTCTATATTATTATCACCAAATAAATTGTCTATTGAAAAACTCATAATTTCTGGTTTTATTGTATTTACATATTTATCTACTATTGTATTATATACCTTCTCTGGTATTATATTTTTTATTTTAGCATACATATTTTTACTTATTTCTTCTATATTTTCAATTACTTGTTCTTTTGAATAATCTTTACTATATTCACTTTTAATCCATTCAAAAAAAATAGAATTTTTGAAATCATTTTCTGGCAAATATCTATATGCAAAAATACAAATTCCTAATATTAAAGATAATACTAATTTAGTCATAAATTTGTATTTTATCTTACTTACTTTACTAATATGCTCTTCATCAATATCTATTTCTTCACTTTTATATACCGGATATTTTTTTAAATCCTGTATATTTGTACCACTTTCGTATTCTCTTTTTATATAATGATTTCTAAGCTCATCTTTAAATAATGAATTTATCTCATCTTTTGTATATCTATTTTTATCTGTATCTTCCATATTAACCTCCAATATTTTCTAATAAATTATATTAATAAAAAAGATTAATATAACTAATATTTAAAATTTGGAGTAAAAAAATCTCAATATTAAAATATTGAGATCTAACTTTTATTTAACTATTGTACCCTTTAAATACCATAAATGCTGACTATCTATTTTTATATTTACTACTTTTCCAATATAAGTATCATCTGCTTCAAATACAACTACTTTATTTTGTGATGTTCTACCAGTATATAGTTTATCATTAGTTTTACTTTTTCCTTCTACTAATAATTTATATTCTTTTCCTACCATCTTCTCATTTAATTTAGGAAGAATTTCTTCATATAATTTTTTTAGTCTTTCTAGTCTATCTACTTTTTCTTCATATGTTACTTTATCTTCCATTTTTGCAGCTACCGTACCATTTCTTTTAGAATAAATAAACATATATATTTGATCAAACTCTACTTTTTTTACTACGTCTAAAGTATCTTGAAATTGCTCTTCTGTCTCATTTGGAAATCCAACAATAATATCTGTAGATAAAGATACATCTGGTATTTGTTTTAATTTCATTGCTAACTCTAAATATTGTTCTTTTGTATATTTTCTATTCATTTTCTTTAATATTTCTGTATTTCCAGACTGTAAAGGTAAATGTATTTGTCTAGCTACTTTTTTAGAATTTCTTATAACTTCTATTAAATCATCTTTAAAATCTTTTGGATGCGGTGACATGAATCTAATTATTTCTATTCCATCTATTTTTTCAATTTCTTTAAGTAACATTGGAAATGTATATTCTTCTTCAAAATCATTTCCATACGAATTAACATTTTGACCTAAAAGCATTATTTCTTTATATCCATTACTTGCAAGCTCTCTAATATCTTTAAGTATACTTTCTGGTCTTCTACTTCTTTCTCTACCTCTTACATAAGGAACTATACAATATGTACAAAAATTATTACATCCATATATTATACTAACACTTGCTTTATATTTATCTTGATACTTTATTGGAACATCTTCTTCTAATGTATTACTTACATCAATATATTCTATCTTATCTTGCCCATTTATTATAGCATTATATAGTTTTTCTGGAAAAATAGACATACAACTTGTACCAAGCACTATATCTACAAATCTATATGATTTTTTTATTTTGTCTAAAATATGTTTTTGTTGTGTCATGCAACCAACAATTGCGATATATACTTCTTCATTTTTTATCTTTCTTTGTTTTAGCATACCAAGTCTACCAAATAGTGTATTTTCTGCATTTTCTCTTACACAGCAAGTATTAAATAAATATACATTAGAATCACTCTCTCCACCTGGTACAAATCCCATTGATTCTAAAATTCCGGCATATTTTAAAGAATCATTTTCGTTCATCTGACATCCCATAGTATCAATATAATATTTCAAATTATGTTCTTTATTGTATTTTCTTAATTTATCTTTATAACTATTTACAAATTTCATTATTTTTCTCCTTTAAACATAAGTATTATACATTATTTGATTCTAAATTTCAATATAATTGATATATATAATTTTATCTATACTGTAAATTACATAATAACATGTATTTATTTTTTAAGATTTTAATTTTAAATAAATTATGATAAAATAATATTGGTGATGTTAATGAAAAAGAAAACAATAATAATATTACTTATAATAATACTTATTTTATTAGGCATATTAGCAAGTATCTATTTTATAGATCAAAATAGAATGAAAAATAATGAGCCTGTACTTTTTAGTACATGGGGAAAAGATTATACACCTGTTAAAGAAACAATAGTCGAAGAAGAACCACCGATAGAAAAAATTGAGCCGAAATATGTAGATAATAACACTGTAAAACTTGGAATATATGTGGATAATGGATATAATTTAGAATTAGTCACACAAGACTATTACTGTGACTGGTCACCTGAAAATGTTATGGGATTATTTTATGCAGTTCCAACGCAAGAAGAAACTTTACCTAATACAGATTTTGATACAATGTGGAAAAATTACATTAATGAATATCCAAATGCTAAAGATTGTAGAATTGGATACTCTTTAGAATTCACTTTAAATGATGGGACTGAAATGTATTATACAATATTAAATCCAGATGATGCATATTACACATTTCCAAAAGTAATGAGTTTCTTATACGATGATGTAAATTTAGTTCCCGGAAAAGCATATTACCATATAACACAAGATGTAATGTATGATTATACAATTTGTTCTTCAATAAAGCTTGTAGGAGATGTAGATACATATACAATAGCATCGGACATTAAACTTACTGCTTTTTGTTTTGACAGTGAAGATGATTTTGATGAAAATGGGCACTATAGAGGAAATAGTTTTTATACAATAACTATAAAACAATATTAATACCAAAGAACTCAAAATGAAAAAATCATTTTGAGTTCTTTATTAATTTAATTTTTTATTTAAAATATTTTTAATACAAAAATAATCTTTTTATATCTTCCCATATTTCTTCATTAGGTATTTGTTTTCCTTCTTGATAACTCCAATGTAAACTATTTATTTTTCCATTTAAAGTACAACTACTTACCCACATATAACCTATTTCTCCATCATATTCTATTTCTAATTCATAAGATACTGTATAATCTGTTCCATTAAACCAACACTGATTATATTCATGATTTAAAAAATTAACACCCTTATCATTTACTTGCTTTAAAAATTCTACATATTCTTCAGTATCACTAATTCCATTTTCAAATGTATTATATCCTTTACTTAATAATAAATTTTGTACTATTTCATAATCTTTATTTTCAAGTGCTGTATAAAACTTATCTGATACATTCATTATTTCAAGTGTTTTCCATCCAATTTGGTGTGTTTTAAATACATGATTTATAGTTAAAAATAATATTGGTATTAAAATAATGACAATAATTATTCCCAATACTATTTTTAAAACACATTTATTAGTTCTTTTTTTAGAATATTTATCTATTGAATCTATTATTATATCATCATCTAGTTTAGTTTCTTCTTCTATTTTTTCACCAGCTAATAATTCATTAACACTAACTCCTAATATTTCACTTAAAGGCTTTAAAAGTGACATATCCATAAGGCATATTCCTCTTTCCCATTTACTTACAGCTCTATCTGAAACATTAAGTTTTTCTGCAAGTGCTGCTTGTGTTAGTCCCTTTCCTTTTCTACACTCACATATAAATTTACCTATTTTTTCTTGATCCATAATTTCCCCCTTTCAATAATATTTTACATATAAAAAAAGTGAAATTAAACAAACCATAGGTTGAAAAAAGACAATAACCGATAGTTATTGTCCTTTTTTACACTAAACTCTTTCCATATATGATCCTGTTCTAGTATCAATTCTAATTCTATCTCCTATTTCTACAAATATAGGAACATTAAATATTGCACCAGTTTCAACAGTTGCAGGCTTTGTTGTTCCTGTAGCTGTAGCGCCTTTAATTCCAGGCTCAGTATATGTTACTTCTAACTCAACAAATGTAGGAGGTTCTACTCCGAATATATTTCCTTTATAAGATAATACTTTTACTAACATATTATCTTTTAAATAAGGTAATGTATCTGATATTTGTTCCTTAGTTAGTTCAACTTGCTCATAAGTCTCTGTATTCATAAATACATACATATCTCCATCTGCATAAAGATATTGCATTTCTTCAACAGTAACTTGTGCTTCTTCAACTTTCTCATTAGGATTGAAAGTTCTTTCAAGATTTTTTCCAGTTATAA
>CALXBV010000047.1 GCA_944386635.1 uncultured Clostridia bacterium | reverse complement strand
AAATACACGTTAATCTATACTTGCCGCCCGATTTAAAATCAGACATGCTCCATAGAAGTTCCCTACCTCTTTGGGTAGCCACATTCTACTTCAACGCAAATCAACATCAATATTATACACGACTGTTTTAAAAAATGCAAGTATTTTAAGTAATTTTATGTAAAAATATTACTTTTTTCAATATAAATTTCTAATATTTAAGTTTATTGTTTTTATATATAAAAAAATATTTTCATTTATACTTATTATACAGTAATATGAGCAAATAATAAATTATAACACAATGAATTTAAACATTAAAATTATTGAAAATTTTATTTATATAATATATACTTAAAATAATATGATATTAGGAGGATGATTATGAAAATTAATGAAGTTTTTAAAGAATATTTAGAACAATCTGGTGGAATAACAATTTATGACAATAGAAAAGATGAAAAGTTAGTTTTACCAGATGAACTTAAAAAGAAAATAGAAGATTTTATCACCAAAAATTATGGAAAAGAAGAATATAATGAAGATCTTTTAATAGACTATCCTTTTAATGAGATTGATGTAACCAATAATGTACATTCTTATGCATCAAAAGTTAGTAGATCTTATGAATATGGTAATATATTTATAGAAAAAATTGAAGGTGACACTGTTCCAGGTGAGTATGATCCTGATTATAACGGTATTAAATCACCAGATTTTAGTATGGATAAAATACAGATTTCTGAAATATCCCAGCCAAATTCTTCATTAATCAATTCAAATTTAGCTATTTATATTCCAGATGAAGAAAAAAAAGAAATCGGAAGTTTTAAAGAAAAGTATGGTAATACATTTCTAAGAAAAGAAGATAAATCTTATTATGACAATACTAAAGACAGAGAGCCTCGAAAAATAACTATTGATGAGTTATTTCCTTCAAAGAAAGAACAAAAGGAAGATCAACAAGAAGAAGAAAAAACAAACAACACAGATTACATATCTGTGGAAAAATTAGATTCATTTTCTAAAAATGCTTCTAGGCAAAAAATCAATGAATTTCTAGATGAAGCAATAAAAGAAATTAATAGTCAAAATAAGGAGATATAAAATGAATGTAAATTATAAAAAAGCATTAAATGAAGTAAGTCAAATAATTAATCTTATGTCAGAAGAAGATCAAAAACGTATAAGTACTTCTTTTATGAATTTTATAGAAAAAAATAAAAGTACTTTTAATGATATAGATATTATTCCTAATAAAAAATTAGAAGATCAAAACATTTCAGAAGAAGCTAAAGCAATTATTTATTTGATTGTACATAATTTTTTAAAAAATAATGATTAATTTTAAAGTGGATTATAAGTATTTCTTATAATCTACTTTTTAATATTAAGATATATATTTTTACATACTTTTCATTGAAACATTTTTAGTTTTGTAGTATCATATTAATAGCGTTTTTGGAGGTTGATAAAATATGATAAAAGTAGAAAATTTACAAGTACTAAACTTTGAAGGCGCTCTAAGAGGTATGAGAAACCCATTAGAGTCATGGAATAAAAGTGATAGTTATTATGATAAAGAAACAGGAAAATATGTAATTGGTCCAAAAGACTTAGAATTAGCTTTAAAATTAACAAAAGCTGGTTCTGATCATTCTAAATTTTTAAGACAAATATTTGTATCAATGGATATTACAGCACCTATGTCATGGTGGTGGGATTTTGATACATATAAAGTAGCAACTGTTAGAAATAGTACAAGTAGAATGCATAAACTTGGAACTAGACTTCTTACAGTTGATGATTTTAGTTATGATGACGAACAAGGAAATATAAATATTACGCCTTTTAGGAAATATGTTTTAGAAGATTTAAATAAAAGAATTGAAAAATATCAACAATTAAAAAAAGAAGGTAAAACAGAAGAAGCTACAAGTTTATGGAGAGAAATAGTATTTGATTCTCCACAAAATTATAATTTTAAATCTACTTGGACAGGCAATTATGAAGTAATGAGAAATGTTTATAGAGCAAGAAAAAATCATAAACAAAGAGAATTTAGAGACTTTTGTAAATTCATAGAAGAAAACTTTCCTTATAGTGAACTTATAACTACACCAAGAGAAGGCTAGGTGAATTATATGTCAAATTCAAAACTAATAATTGTTGAAGGTCCTCAGGGTGCTGGTAAAACTACAGTAACAGATTTTATTCGTCATGGATTAAAGTATACAAATCTATATAGGTTATGTGGTACTTCAGATAGCACACCTGCAGGCAAACAAAAAGCTAAAGATATGTACTACGATTTGATAGAATATATACAAAAATTAGAAAATAAGAGTATTAACTTATTATTCGATAGAACTTTCTTTACAGAAGAAATATATAGTAGACTGAAATTTAAGCAATATGATTTTTCAGATGTGTATAATGAACTAGTAGAACGATTTAGTAAATTAGATTTTGATATATATTATATAAACTTATATTTAAATAATACAAATCTATTTAAGAAACGACTTGAACGTAGTGGAAAAGCAGTTACAGACTATGCTAAGTTCAATATAGAAAGTAGTATAAAGCAGCAAGAACAATATTTAAAAATGGCTGATGAGATATCAAAAAAATATCCAACAATAAAAGTATTTAATGTTTCTAATGATAGTGATGAAGAATCTCTGAAAGCTAAAATTAAAGAAATACTTAAATTCTAGTATTTAACGGACACGATTAATTGTCAGCATGGAGGTTAAATATGACAAATAAAGAAATAATAACTTATATATATAAGAAAAGAAATAACACAAAAGAAAATATAGATAATTCCAGAATGAAAGCTTTTTTAAACTATATAGATAACCCTCACGATAAATTAAAATTTATACATATAGCTGGAACTAATGGTAAAGGTTCTACTACAACAATGATGGCCAACGTATTAAAAAATAGTGGATACAAAGTTGGTAAATTTATATCACCATTTGTAATATCTTTTAATGAGAGAATACAAATAAACAATGTTTTTATAACTGATGATGAATTAAATGAATATATAAATATATTAGATCCAATTATTCAAAAAATGGAACAAAATAATAATGCACCTAATGGATTTGAAATAATTACTGCTATAGCATTTTTACATTTCTTTAAAAATAATTGTGATATTGTATGTCTAGAAGTAGGATTAGGTGGAAGATTAGATCCAACTAATGTTATATCTTCTACTATACTATCTATTATAACATTAATAGACTTTGATCATACACAATTACTTGGCAATACTATAGAAGAAATAGCAAAAGAGAAATGCGGAATAATAAAAGATGGTAAAATTACAGTTACATATCCACTACAAGATAAAAGAGCTTTAAATGTAATTCGTAAATTTTGTATTGAAAAAAGCAATAAATTGTATATACCAAACCTAAAATTATTAGATATAATAAAATGTAATCATAGTATAAACTATTTTAAATATAAAGGTGCTTTTTATAAATTAAACTTAATTGGAGAATATCAAATATATAATGCTTTAATGGTAATAGTCGCTTCAAATGTCTTAATAAACTTAGGGTACAAAATATCTTTTTCTGCAATTAATACTGGTCTGCTTGATACAACTTTTCCAGCTAGACTAGAAAAAGTTAAAGCGCCTGTAAATACATTTATTGATGGATCACACAATGTTGCTGGAGCAAAAAGCTTAAGAAACTTTTTATACGAATACAAAGGAAAAAGAAATTATGCAATCATGGCTTTTACTAAAGGAAAAGATTATGATAGCTTTATAAAGGAAATAGGTTCATATTTTACAGAGATAATATTCGTTAAATATAATAACGAATATAAAAAATCAGAAGAATTAGAAAATCTTATAGATATAGCAAAAAAATATGAATATAATGCAATTTCATTTACATCTTTAGAAGATGCTTATAATTATGTATTAGGAAAAAACAATGTTGATTTATTGTTAATAACAGGCTCATTATATCTAGCTTCAAATTTTAGAGATATGTTAACAAAAGACTAGTTTTTTATTATTTTTAAACAAATCGCTTGATTTTTATTTTCATTTATGCTAAAATGTTTAAGTAAATTGTTAACGTATTCATAAGGAGGTGCAATTTAATGCCAAATATTAAATCAGCAAAAAAGAGAGTAAAGATTATAGAAACAAAAACTCTTCAAAACAGAGCAACTAAAAAAGCTTATAAAGAAGCTATAAAAGAATTTGAAGCTGCTGTAAAAGAAAATGCTACAAATAAAGAAGAATTATATAATAAAGCTATTAGTTTAGTAGATAAAGCTTGGTCAAAAGGTGTTCTACCAAAAAACACTGCATCAAGAAAAAAATCAAACCTAGCAAAATTATTAAACAAGTAATTAAGATAAATAAAAAGCTCCACATGGAGCTTTTTTTATATTATTAAATTTTAAAAAGTCTATAATATCAGATAAAATAATATTTTATACTAATAAGCATCTATTGATGCTCTTTACTATTTTTACATTATCTAAAAATCCACTCCTCATACTAATATTCAACATAAATTCATACCTACTTAACATATCAATAAAAAATACCAGAATCATTCATCATAATCCTGGCATTCCTACTCTATATTGACCTCTAGTTTGAAGTCCTCCTATTCCATTTATTCCTTCCCTAGTATTAGATATTATATTTTCAAGAGGTACAAATTCATTGACTGGTGTATAAGCTATAGTTTCTGCTACTATAAGTGGATCCATCATATCTATAAGTACTCTTTTAGGAGCACTTGCAAAATTTGCACCTGCTGAAATTATTGCTTCATAATAACTTTGACATGCTCCTGCAAAAATAACTAAATTATCTAAATTATGTTCATACTTACGTGCCTCTAAAACAGCTTGTATATAGTATTTTGAATTTTTATAATTGTCTATATTATATATATCATTTCTTCTTTTCATAAAAGCATCATGACCAGTAAGTATTAATATTTCTGGCTTTATTCTTTGAAGAAGTCCATATACTTGTTTATACTGTTCTTTTTCTTCTATATTTAAAACATATGCCGTTATTCCAAACTTCTTATATAATTCTTTACATTTACTTGAATACTCTTCATCACCATCTATATGTAATACCTTCCCAGGCTTTTTATATGTCTTATCTTTTTGATATGTATTATATCCAGAATCTGGTATAGTATCTCTCATATATTTCATTCTATTATATTTTCCATACATGTTATTATATGATCTATTAAGTCTAACTCTTCTAGACATTTCTATATTTCTTAATTTATTTTCAAGTTCTTGCTTACCTATAAGCTTTAAATCATATTCTTCAGCATCAGCAATTATTCTTACTGTTATTCCAACTAAATCTACTATACCATTAGGATGAATATTTGTTATTCTAAATAACACATCATAATTATATGATTTTCT
>CALXBV010000046.1 GCA_944386635.1 uncultured Clostridia bacterium | reverse complement strand
AAATACAATGGTATTAAATAATAGTGAAGCGATAAGTTATAGTGGAGGAAGAATATATTTTGAGGCAACATTACCAGATGTATTTACAAGTGAGACAGCAGGATGGGATACAGATTCAATGGGGTGGGTCCAGGATTCAAAAGTATCAAATGATGGACTTACATTAACAGGATATTATCAGATGAGCAATGATAGTGTGACAGTACCAGGAAAACAGACATTAATATTTATAGTAAAAATAGAAGGCGCAGCAAATGGAATAGAATTTCAACCAACTATAAAGATATGGCTAAATGGAAATAACGAGTATGAATATAAAACAGTAATACCAGATAAGGTTATAGTAAGTGCGGCTCCCAAGTATAATATACAATTAGTTAGAAACACATATTGGGATCAAAGAGTAACAGTAGATTTTGGAAATGGTGATGAAACTGGTAGAATGTATAGTTATGGATTTACTGTTCAATTACGTAATGAAAGTGTGTCAAAAGGATTAAAAGGAATAGAATTTCCTACTGGAGATATAACATTTGATATAAAGCTAAAGATGGAAAAATCGGAGTTTGGATCTACTGAAGTTTCAGATATAACAAATGATAGTGATATAAGACTTTGGAATTATAATATAAATATTTCAAGTAGTGTAGGAAAAATTCCAGGAAGAACAATGGTGTTTAGTGGAATTACTCATAGTAGGTTCTGCTACAATGTTCCTTATGGAACAGGTACTTTGAGTCAAATGACTTTAAATAAAAATAGGGTATATAATTCTGGAAATATAGAAATGATACAGATGGATTCTTCAACAATAAATGTAACAATAAGAGATTATAAGTTTAATGGATTATATCCAATATATACAGCAGCAAATAGTCCGGCCTCTAGTGGATATCAATATGGTAATAATATAGGTTGTTTCGTTGCAGATCAATTTCAAATATTTGTGCCAGATAATGAAGCAAATTTAGACACTAATAGCAATTATTATTTGACTGTATCTGATGAGAATATTAATGCAACATCTATTTCTGGGAAGAACACAAAAATTCAAAAATCTACTTCTGACGATTCAAATAGAATAAATCATGTTGTATATAAAGAAGGTTCATATAATAAGCAGACGTATTTATATGATATTAATGGAAAAAATATTTTATCATCTGATTGGAGATATGGAGATGCATCTGCAGTAGTGGGAGATATCATTACATTACTTACAACTTCCACATTTGGAAGAACAAATGAAAATAATGTATATGAAATAGATAAATTAGCAAAAGATGATGGAGAAGCTTTTGAACCAGTAGAAGTTAACGGAAAGTATTATTTTATTACTTATTATGATACAATGACGTTTAATCAGTATTTTGTAACAAAACCAGATGGAACTAATTGGGCATCTCAAGATGAAATGAATAAAGCAGATATTGAAGATTTGATGATATATAGTAATTTGTCAGACATACCAGATGGATGGATATGCGTTGGGGTATATTATGAATCAAAAGATGGATACTGTATTCTTCCAAATTCAAATGATTCTAGACATATATATACATATTTAAAGATAACAGATAAGGCTAAAATAGGCCAGACTTATGGATTTGTGCAAACAAATAAATATTGGATAGAAGAATTGGATAGAACAAAGTATAGTCAAACTTTAGTAAAAGGATATGATACATATCCAGATCCTGTATATAAATCTAGTGATCTAAATTATATAAAGACGGAATATGATCAAAATGGAAATATTGTATCAGGTACACATAGTGGTGGATATACATATGGGAATTCATTACTAATACTTGGAGCAAAGCAAAAGATACAACATACACCTGTGGATAGTAATGATAATCAGAAAATAAATTATGATTTGGGAAAAAATGAAAATGTGGTAAGATATAAAGTAGAGCCAAGTGTGTATCAAGATAATGAAAATAAAGCAGAAATAAGTAATATAACAGTAACAATAACAGATACTTTACCAAAGGGACTAACGTATATACCAGGAAGTTCAAATTATGGGGAGCCAGAAATAACAAATAACTCTAACGGAACGACAAAACTAGTTTGGAATATATATAATTGTATTTCAGATAAAAATATAGACGCATTGTACTTTGAGGTAAGTATAGATGAAAATACTACTAATGGAACACAATATACTAATACTGCAGTAATATCTGCAGATGAAGATAAAATAGGAAATACAGTATTAAAATTAAGAACATCAACAAGTACAATACAGGTAACAAATTTATCATCACATAGATTATATAAAACAGTAGAGACACCGGTAATAGAAAAAAATGGAGAAATACATTTTACAGTATCATATAGAAATAATACAGATGAGACAATACCAGATTTTCAAATGTTAGATATATTGCCATATAATGGAGATGATAGAGAAACAGAATATACAGGAGATTATACATTAGATAGAATAGTAGTAACACAAATAGATGAAAATGGAGATAAAATATCAAATGATAATTTAGAAATACTATATACAAATG
>CALXBV010000045.1 GCA_944386635.1 uncultured Clostridia bacterium | reverse complement strand
CTTGTTTTGCTAACTCTTCAAAAACTAATTCTTGATATGTTGTATATTTTACATTATCTTGATCCAAATATTCATTTCTAACCATTACCTTTTTATCTTCAAAAAATATCCACTTCTTATCTCTTCTTGGTGTTCCCCTATCTTCATCGAAAGTAATAAATTCAGGATTTTCTCTTTGAAACTTATCATAATCTATAAGTCCTGTATCTTTATCTCTATAATTTAACAATACTTTACTATTCACTTCAACCACCTACATTATATATACCATAAAAGCTAAAAAAAAGATAGCAAAAAATTGCTATCTTTAAGCTTATATTATTTATCTTGCTCTGGTGCTTCTACTGGGCAAACACTTGCACATGTTCCACACTCTATGCATTTTTCTTTATCTATCTCATATTTGCCATCTCCCATAGAAATAGCTCCTACTGGACAGTTCATTTCACATGCTCCACAAGCAATACATTTATCTGTTATTTTATATGCCATTTTTTTCACCTCCTAATAATTTATTCATCAATATCTTCTTCTATTATATCTTCTTCTATTTCTTCTTTTTTTGCACTCTTAGGTGTCCACTTTATATTTTCTACTGGATAAGTCTCATATCTTTCTTCATCTTCATCATCTAATCCAAATTTTACTCTTACAGTTAAATTTAAGATATCTACTGATGTAACCTTTCCTTTTTCTTTTTCACCTTTTACTTTTACAATCTCTCCTACCTTTGGAAGTTTCTTTAAATTTTCTTTATAAAGTTCTTCTTCATATCTTAAGCAACACATTAGTTTTCCACACGCTCCAGATAGTTTTGACATATTAATTTGTAATCCTTGTTCCTTAGCCATTTTTATAGTAACAGGTTCAAAACTTTGAAGATGTGTTCTGCAGCAAATCTCTTTGCCACACATACCAAGTGTAGGATACTCTCTTGCTTCATCTCTTGGACCAATTTGCCTTAACTCAATTCTTGCTTTATATTTAGATGCAATTATTTTTACTAATTCTCTAAAATCTACTCTTTCTTCTGATACAAAATATATTGTAAGTTTTGTACCATCTAAAGTATATTCAGCTGTTAGTAATTTCATATCTAAATTAAGCTTCTTAGCTTGCTCTTTACAAAAAGCTAATGCCTCTTTAGCCTTATCATCCATATTTTTTTGATTTTGAAAATCTTCTTTAGTTGCTATTCTTTTTGCTTTATCTAACTGCTCATCTTCTTTTATATCCAAAATTTTAGCAACTACACCTATTTCTTCACCTTTTTCTGTATCTACTACAACACTGTCGGAAATATTAATTGTATCATCGTCAAATGCATAAAAAGAAAGTTTTCCAGTCTTTTTAAATCTTATTCCTACTTTCTTCATTTATTCCTCCTCAATGTTATCTATTAATCTTAGTAACATACTGTCTATTATTATATCATAATTTCCATTAAATTTTAACCTGTTTTTTGCATTTTCTATTATTTTTATACAATTATATCTATTTCTCTTATATAAAATAAACTCTAAATAATCTAAAAAATCATCGTAATTAAAATCTATATTTGAAGAATACTGTAATGAATTAATAATATCTTTATTTTTAATATATGTATACAGCTCATCAATAGATTTATATTTTTGAGCAAGATTATTATCTATTATATTAATTGCTTTACCTATAGAACCATCTACATATTCTAATATAGACTCATCTAAAGTAACATTATATTCATTTAATAAATAAGTTTTAAGCATATCAGGTGATATTCCTTCAAATGGTATCTGATTTACTCTAGATAAAATAGTAGTCAAAAAAGCACTTAAATTTGAAGCTATAAGTATAATTGTAATATATCTAGGTGGTTCTTCTAAAGTTTTTAGTAAAGTATTTTGAGCTGCAACATTTAATTGTTGGGCATCATCTATAATATATACTTTTCTATCTCCTGTAGCAGGAACTATATACACATCATCTATTAGTTCTTTTCTAATTTGCTCGACAACTATATCTTTTTTATCTTCTCTTCTTTTTATTACTTTAAAATCTGGGTTATTTTTTAAATTATCTGTATTTAATATTTTTTTGGCAAATTCACATGCAAGTTTAAATTTTCCAATACCTTCTTGGCCCAAAAAAAGATATGCATGTGAAATACTGTTATTTTCAATACTTTTAGTTAAAATTTCTTTCTGCTTTTCATGTCCAACAATATTTTCAAACATATCTTTATCTCCTTTAATCTATACCACCAATTTTATTTAATGGCCATACTCTACATACAACATATCCATTCACTCTATCTAGAGGAATACATCCAAAAGTTCTAGAATCCAAACTAGAATCTCTATTATCTCCCATTAGATATACTGTACCTTCCGGTACTATAACATCTGAATATTCCTCTTCTTGTTGTGTTGTAACAGATGTCCTTATATATGGCTCATCTAATTTTTCTCCATTTCTATATACAGCACCATCTTTTATTTCAATATGATCTCCTGCTACCCCTATAACTCTTTTTATATAATTAACTTTATTTACATTCATAAACTTATATAAAAATTTTGTAAGTCCTGTGTATTGCTCATATTGTGCTATAGGTAAATCATCTTCTGTATCTACATATAACTTGTGCTCTATAGGCGCTTCAAAAGTAACTATATCTCCATATTCTAAATCACTAAAAGTAAGCCATGGTCTAACAACTAGGACTCTTTCTCCATCCATTACTGTAGGATACATAGAATTTTGTTTTACACCTGCTACAGAGCCAATAAAATAATTTATATTCAAATATACTATATATGCAAGTACAAAACATAACACCCAGTCTAAAACTTCTCTTAATACACTTCTAGTCTTTGCCTTTACTTTTTCAGCTTGATCTTTTTCTTGATAGTCTAATTCATCATAATATTCTTCACTACCTTTAACTGTTTCTTCAGATTTATTTTCAGTAGCCTTTTCCTCAACAGTTTTATCTTCTGTAGTTTTATCTTGAGTAGTATTATTTTCTTCTTTTTGTGTATTTTCTTCAGTAACTTTTTCTTCTACTTTACTTTCTTGTTGTACATCACTTTCAGTAGCTTTTTTCTCTAATTCTTCCTTGTTTTCACTCATATCTTTTGTTTACCTCCTATAACATATCTAAACATACAAATTAATGTATGTTAGTTCCATTTTCTAGTGTACCATTGTTGTTATCTAATACTAATAATTTTACCACATCTTCCTCACCTGCTGCAAGTAGCATTCCATTAGATTCAATTCCACATAGCTTTGCAGGTTTTAAATTAGTAACTACAACAACTTGTTTTCCTAGTAATTCTTCCTCTGTATAGTATGGTACAATTCCTGATACAATTGTTCTTGGAGCTTTTTCTCCAACATCTACTTGTAATTTATATAACTTTTTAGATTTTGCTACTTTTTCTACTTCTTTTATTTGTCCAACTTTTAATTCTACTTTATCTAATTCATCGATTGTGATTATTCCTTTTTTATCTTCTTTCTCTTCCTCATTTTCTTCTACTTTAAACAAGTCTTCTGTCATTTCAACTCTTGGGAATAAAATTTCTCCTCTTTTTACTTTTGTACCTGTTTTTAATAATCCAAACTCTTTTGCACTATCCCATAACGTCTCATCTTTAGATACCCCTATTTGTTCAAATATTTTTTGTGGAGTATCCACAAAACACATTTGAAGAGGAATAGCAATTATTCTTATACATTCAACTAAATTATATAGCACCTGATTTAATCTTTGTGTATTACCTTCTTTTGCTAAAATCCATGGTGTACTTAGATCTATATACTTATTTGCTTTAGAGACTAATTTCCATATTTCTGATATTGCATCATTTGTCTTTAAATTATCCATATATTTTTCAACATTTTCCACTGTTTTACTTGCAACATCAATTAAATCAGCATCAATATCTTGAAATGGCAAATTTTCTTTTACAATTATACCATTATTATATTTTTCTACCATTGTAGTTACTCTACTAACCAAATTACCTAGATCATTAGATAAATCTGAATTTATTCTTTCTACAAAAAGTTCTTCTGAAAAATTACCATCTTCTCCAAAAGTAATTTCATTCATTAAATAATATCTTAACGCATCTACACTTGTTTTTTCAATATAAATTCTAGGATCTTTATAGTTACCAAATGATTTACTTATCTTATTACCATTTATTACAAGCCACCCATGTCCAAATATTTTTTTAGGTAATGGTAAATCCAAAGCCATTAAAATTGCTGGCCATATTATAGCATGAAATCTAAATATCTCTTTACCTACTAAATGCATATCTGCTGGCCAATATTTTTTAAACATTTCATCATTTTCTGTAGTATATCCAAGTTTAGTTATATAATTTGTTAATGCATCTAACCAAACATATACTGTATGTTTTGGATCAAATGGTACTCTTATTCCCCAATCTATGGTAGTTCTTGTTACACATAAATCTTCTAGGCCTTTATCAAAAAAGTTTTTTATCATTTCATTTTTTCTTTTTTCTGGTTCTAGAAAATCTGGATGCTCATCATAGTATTTTAATAGTCTATCTTGATACTTAGAAAGTCTAAAGAAGTAACTTTCTTCTTTTACCTCTTTTACTTCTCTACCACAATCAGGACATTTTCCATCAACTAATTGAGTTTCTGTCCAAAATGATTCACAAGGTGTACAATATAGTCCTTTATATTCCCCCTTATATATATCACCTTGCTCATAAAGTTTTTCAAATATTTTTTGAACAGCTTTTACATGATCTTCATCGGTTGTTCTCATATATTTATCATAACTTATTTTTAATATTTTCCATAAATCTTTAGCTCTTACAACGAAATCATCTACATATTCTTTAGGAGTCATACCTTTAGCTTTTGCCTTTTCTTCGATTTTTTGTCCGTGCTCATCGGTACCTGTCATAAAAAATACATCATAACCTCTTAATCTTTTATATCTTGCTAAAATATCTGCCATAATTGTACAATAACATGTTCCTACATGAAAATCTCCACTTGGATAGTATATAGGTGTTGTTATGTAGTATTTCTTATTATTTTCCATCTTTTCACTCCTTTTCTACATTTGCAACAGCCATAGCAATTGCATTTTCTCTTACATGAGAAATACTTAAATCTATTTTTATTTTATGCTTTACAAAAATATCATCCAAAGTCTTATTAACCACATTTATATATGGTCTTCTTTTAAACTCTTCATCATTTAGTACTTCAATATCTAAAAAAGATGGTGAAAACTCTTCTTTAGTTAGAACTTTAGATAATGATTTATATATTGCTTCCTTAGCAGCAAATCTACCAGCATATCTTTGATATCTAACAGACTCATTACTGATTTTTCCAATATCTTCAACTTCAGCATTCGTAAAAATATTTGTCTTAAAATGTTTATTTTCTGTGATAGCCTTTTTAATCCTATCTACTTCAATAATATCTGTTCCACAATAGACTTTCATTATATTTCCTTTCAATAAAAAATAGATATTTACACAATATATATTATACTTTTTTGCCTACAAAGTCAATATTTTACTTAAAAATAGAAAAAAGTATTGATTATGAAATAAAGTAATGCTATAATATACATCTATTTCTAATATTATGCATATACTATATTAATATCATTTTTTATCTAAATTTCTATTTTGCAAAATTTGTTTAATTTTTAAAAAAAGTATTGATTTTTAGATTAACTAGTGTTATAATAATTTGCGTACACAGTTCGGGGTGTAGCGCAATTGGTAGCGCACGTGGTTTGGGACCATGGGGTTGCAGGTTCAAGTCCTGTCACTCCGACCAATTTTAGAGGTTTTTAACCTCTTTTTTTATTTTAAAATATTTTATATTATTCTTTTAAAGTATTGATAATACTAGCTTTTTAGCTAGTATTATTTTTTTATAGCTAATTTTAGTTTATGTTATTTTTTTCAAACTACTGACCAAACAACCGACAAAGATTTAAAAATTATAGCTTTGGTCAGTTCAAATAACTGACCACTACATACTCAATAGTTTTAGCGGTGTTTAGTTAACAATAATAGTAAAACTGATTTGTTTTAATAGATTCAATTAACTGACCAAAATTCTTGAAAGCCTTGATATAAGCCAAACCCTCATAACTCAAACGTTGGTCAGTTAATATTTAATATATATACAATGGATAAAATATTATCTACAACATGCTTTTATCTATAATACTCCATATTATTCTCATTTACTTTATCATCTTTTATTATATCTGCTTTAGATTCAATTACAGGTACTTCATTATCTATCAATAAATTATTAGAAGCGGGAGTTTGTAATAGATTTTTATTTATATAATATTGATTTACTTTTTCAAGCTCTGTTTCTTTATATTTATCAAATACAGAGGTATATGTATTAAGTGTTATAGTAACATCAGTATGTCCCATTAATTTCTGTAATACTACTGGAGTAACACCAGCTTCAATTGCTCTAGTTGCATAAGTATGCCTTAAACTATGAGAAGACATATGTTCTATATTTAATTCTTTTAATATTTTAGATAGTGCCTTATTTACATTTTCAGCATCTGTATAGTTATTTTGTGGAGACTTAAATAATAATTTGTCGTTATTGTCTTCTTGTGACTCACAATATTTCATCTGTTCTATAATGTAAGGATATAACGACTCAGGAATAGGTAAGTACCTATTTCCAGCTTGCGTTTTTGGAGTTTTGCTTAGCATTATATTACCATTACTATTACGCGTTAAAGTTTTATGCACGTATATTTTTCTATTCATCAAATCTATATCATGAATATCTAAAGCTAAACATTCGCCTATTCTTAAGCCCATAAATAATTGAATTAAAAATTCATTTCTGTATGGACATTCTTTTAAAGTTTTATTCTGTAGATAATTTACGAACTTATTTTCTTCATCTAAGGTCATTGCTCTAACTACTTTTTGAGGTTTATTGCTTTTAGGTCTTATAACTTGAGACATAGGATTTCTAGTTATATATCCTCTATCAAAAGCATATTTAAATGCTTGTCTAAACTGTCCTATAACTTTTTTTATTGTAGAATCACTATAGTCTTTATATGTATTTATAAATTTTTGTATTTCTTCTGCAGTAATTGTATCTATATTTTTATTTACTAAATTGCCTTTTGATATACTTTTTAATGTAGCTTGAACTCTTTGATATTGTGACTCAGATATCATATTTGTATCAAGCTTATTTTGAATTATAGTATTCATTAATTCTTTTAAAGGTATACCATTATGTTCAATATATATTGGGTTTTCTTTTTGAAACATAATTGATTGCAAATACTTTTTAGCTTTTTCTTCAGTATCAAAACTTTTAGTTTTCTGTACTCTTTTTTGTTTTAATGGATCATAATCATAATATTGTGCTATCCATTTATTTCTATTTTTTCTATAAAAAACACTACCCTCATTGCTACCTTTTTCTCTTGCCATATATTTCTCCTTTCATTAATCTATTACGTATTCGAATACATATTGATTATAACTGAAAAAAAGAGAATTAAGCTTAAATGACAAATAATTTCTTATTTTATCTGATTTTGACAGAAAAAAACAGAAATTTAAAAAGTATAAAATCCATGAAAGCATTGATATTACTATAAAAAGAGAACGTGATTTTTTAATTTCACGTTCTCTATAAAATATATATTTATCAAAATGATAATTTGATTAAAAAATTAAGTAATAGTTATACTTACTACAAAAATTTTTATGAAAATCAAAATATATTTTATATAATTATTTATTATAATTTAAATTCTTTTATTGATAAATAAACTTAATGATAGTATAATTTTTCCGAAGGAGAATAAAATGGAAGATATAAAATTTTTATTAAAAGATGGCTCACAATTTGTATGTAGATCAGTAGGAGTAATAGTGAATGAAAATAAAATATTACTTCAAGGAAGAAAAGGAAAAGAAACATGGGGATTTTTAGGAGGCTCTGTAGCTAGTTTTGAAAGCTCTGAAGAAACAATAATAAGAGAATGTAAAGAAGAAATAGGTGAAAATGTTAAGGTTAAAAGACTTTTAGCAGTTGTAGAAGACTTTTTTAATTATTTATAAAAATATAAAGTACATCAAATTTCATTTTATTATTTAATTGAATTAGACCAAAATAGTAATTTATTAAACTTAGAAAAATTTGATGGAATAGAAGAAGGAAAAAACTTGACATTTAAATGGTTTGATATTAATAATAGTGATGCTTTAATTAAGCCAAGACAAATTTTTGAAGAATTAAAAAATAATGATGATAAAATAAAACATATTATATTAAAAGAAATATAACACGTTTATATTTCTAGTATATTATTTTTATTACTACATTGTTTTATAAAATATAAAAGTCATAATTTTTTATTAATTTATATGAGAGAACAATGCTAGCAATTATTTAAATAAATAATACACTTATTATTTATTCGCATAAGTTCTCGTGTGCAAAAGGAAATACTTTCCTTTAGAAACTTTTTATGAAGTGTTAAATTTAATATTTCGTTGATAATCTTTTTCTTTTTTAGTATAATTATCTTAATAAATAATTTATTTAGATATTCTTTTTATAGGGGGAATTATATGAGTTATTTTGAAGATTTAGGAGATGGATGGTCTTTACTAGTAAGAAATAAAAGTGAGAATTATTTTTCTATTACTTTAAGTAAAGGTAGCACTATAATGGGTGCTGCTCAAATAGACAAAAATTCTTATGCTAATAATATTTCAATAGATATAGAAGAAGGCTATAGAGGAAGAGGTTATGGTAAAATGCTATTTGAAATTGCAATAGAAAAATATATTAAAATGTTTAATGCTGATGAAATAAGATTTGTAATATATTATGCAAATCATATATTTTCGAATCTATTACTAAAGTTTGGCGCAGAAAAAGTTTTGGATAGTGGAGCTTTTAAAGAATATGTTTTATCACTAAAAAAATATCATGATTTTAAAGAAGAAAATAAAACTTAAATATTTATGATAATTAAAGGGAGAATAAAATGGATAAAGTGAAATGTCCCGACTGTGGTTCAGAGTATTTAGATGAATGTACAAATCCTACAGGAGTTTCTACTTATATTTGTAAGTCTTGTCAAGTTAAATTTTGTTTTCAAAATAATACATTCAAAAAAAATTCAAAATTAAAAGATACACCAGATAAATCAAAAAAAGAATTAATAAATTTAGGAAAAAAATGGGAAAAATTAGTAGAAAAAATTTTAATAGAACAAGGAAAAAATATAGTAGCACAGAAAAAACTAGAAAATGGTAAAATTCTTGATTTATCATATGAAAATACAATTGTGGAATGTAAATTAGCTGCAGGTAAAAAAGAATTTTTTCAAACAATAGAAAAGTATGCTGATTATTGTAATAAATTAGAAATATGGAGCTTAAGTAAGTATGAACATGAAAGAATAACTACATATGTTCCCAGAAATTATATCATTTCAAAAATACCAATATCTTCAGAAACCCTAATAAACACTGAATATCCAGAATTTGCTAATCTTGAAGTGCTCTATTACGAAGATATAATAAAAAAGACGAATAATCCTATGCTTTTAAAAGAAATAGAGAGTTTATATAATGAGTATATGACATACCCTAATGCTAGATGTACTCATACTATTCATTACCAATGCAATTTTGAACCAAAATATGAATCTTTTAATGATGTTTCTGTTAGTGTATCAGATGAAAGTACTAAAATATATGTAAATAATGCTATAAATAAGCATCTAAAATATAAAATAAAATATGTACTTAAAACTACTCCTGATTCATACAGCAATATTAATGGAATAATATCTCCAATTAGTTTAAAGAAATTTAAAATACCGACTAATTATTTTAAGTCTGATGTTAGAAATGAATATATCAATTATTCTTTATTAGAGTTAAAATTAGACTACATTAACAAAAATGAATTTATTAATTATATATCAATTTTTAATAAATTTTCTTTGATAGATAATTTTGGAAATGAATATGAAAGTATGATAGGACACGATATAGATATGCTAATAGTTATGTATGGCATTAGCTACAGATTTTCTGAATTTGATTTACCACCAGATATTATACCAAATGAAAAATTATCAATAAAATTGTATTTTAAAATTCCTGATGACCTTAAGCCATGCGAATGTGTACTAAAGATTGGTGAAAGTGCTAATATTAATATTGAATTACTAAAAGATAATGAAAAAATCCTATATAAAGAAGAACACTATGAAGAAGATGAAAAAAATAAATTAGAAAATAGTAATAATTTATTCAAATTGATTTTGACAATTAGTATAATAGTTTTATTCTTCATAATTATCTTTTTGATAAATTTAATTAAATGAAATCATTGAGTTACTTTAGATGAATTTAAAATTCAATCTATTCAAAAAATTATAATTTATATAAGTAAGTGATATATTTTATTTATTATCACTTACTTTTTTATCTCAAATTTGCTTACTTTATTTAATGGCAAATTACACGCAGAAAAATTTAAGATAAGCTATTTAGCTATGTTGTCGTGTATCCCCGCAACCATAAATGAGGCTTTTAGCCTCGTTTTTTTATTTCATTTTATTTTATAATAATTTACAAAATGTTGATATTTCAAGCTTTTTAGTTTGTTTTATTTTTTTATACTTTAATTTAACTCTCTCTATTTTAATTTATTTTTTCACTTTTTTTGACCAAAACACCTGCAAAATTTTAGAGTATAAAAAAACTGCGTATTTTTTTCTACAGCATTCAGTAATATCAATGGTTTGAACTGATTTTTAATATCTAAAAAGTGTGTTTTATCTACATACCAAATTTAATTAACACACAAAAATCTATAAAAAACTTGATATGGGCTAAACACTCATAACTCAAACTTTGCCGTTAGAATTAACACACAATATTTAATTATATTTCTTTATCTATTTCTTCATTAGTATTTGATATATTTGTTTTTTCTTCTAATAATAAATTTTTTTTTTAGAATTTAATAAATTTTGCTTCATATAATATTCATTTACTTTTTCAAGTTCTGTTTCTTTATATCTATCAAAAACAGATGTATAAGTATTTAAAGTAATAGATACATCTGTATGTCCCATGAGCTTTTACAATACAACTGGTGTAACACCTGCCTCAATAGCACGAGTTGCATAAGTATGCCTTAAACAAGGGATGCCATATGTTCTATGCCAAGCTCATCTAAAATTCTTCCTAAAGCTCTATTAACATTTTCAGGAGTGGTATATTTATTCTGTTTGGGTTTAAATAATAGTTTTTCTTCATTATTTTCTTGTGCATTACTATAATTCATTTGCTCTACTATATATTGGTATAATGAATCTGGAATAGGTAAAAATCTATTTCCAGCTTGAGTCTTTGGAGAGTTACTCATTGAAATTAAACCATTAATACGTCTAGTTAAAGTTTTATGAACATATATTTTTCTATTCATTAAATCTATGTCGTGATGAGATAATGCTAAACACTCCCCAATTCTTAACCCAATAAATAGTTGAATTAAAAATTCATTTTTATATGGACATTCTTTAATTGATTTGTTTTGTAAATAGTTTACAAACTGATTTTCTTCTTCTAAAGTCATAGCTCTTACTAATTTATCTTTTTTATTACTTTTAGGTCTAATAACTTGTTTCATAGGATTTCTAAAAATACATCCTCTATCTAGTGCATAGTTAAATGCTGGATTAAACTGTTCAAATATTTTCTTGATACTTGAATCGCTTAAATCTTTATATATATTCATAAAGTTCTGTATTTCTTCTGAAGATATATCTCTAATATTCTTTTCTACCAAAGCACCTTTACATATATTTTTATAGTTCGTTGTACTCTTTCATATTGCGCATCAAAAATCATATTTGTTTCATACTTATTTTGTAATATAGACTTCATTAAATCTTTTAGCGGTATTCCATGTTTTTCTATAAAAATAGGATTTTCTTTTTGAAACATTATAGATTTTAAATATAATTTAGCTTCTTCTTCAGTAGAAAAGCTTTTTTCTTTATGCACCTTTTCTAAAGTTATTGGATGATAATTATAATATTGTGCTATCCATTTACCTCTGTCTTTTCTATAATATACGCTACCTTCGTTACTACCTTTTTTTCTTGCCATTATAATCTCCTCTCAATAAAATAATTTTATGTTCGAACATAGTAAGATTATAATGTATAGGATGACTATATAGGGGAAATTATTAGTTTTTTCTAATAATTTCTATTTTTTACTAAAAATTACCAATTTTCAATAATTAAAAAACGCTACAATGCTTGATATTACTGACAAAAAGAACGTGAAATTTAATTTTTACGTTCGATAAAATAATATATTACAATATAACAGAGAACAACACTCGCAAATACGCTTTAAATCAATTTGCTCGCATAAGTTCTCTAACACACTAGAGAACTTTGTAAAAGTTCTCGTGTGCCAAGGGATAAATCCCTTTGGAACCCGTTTTGGCGTTTACTAATTTATAATAAATTAAAAAGGTTGATAAAAAAATCAACCTTTTTATGCTTCAAATAGTTTGGATATTATATAAAAATTTATTTTTTCATTACGAATTTTTTCCGTATATGTACTTTTTTCGTAATGAATATATTATTAAAGTTTTCTTTAAATTATCTTAAAATAGTTTATGTTATTTTATAGATAAAAATTCTAATTAACACGCATGATGTAACTAAAGCACAGTAATTTGAACATATCTTGCTTATCACTCCGACCAATTTTAGAGGTTTTTAACCTCTTTTTTTATTTTAAAATATTTTATATTATTTTATATATAAATGCTAATTAACACGCATGAGGTGACTAAAACACTGTAATTTGAATATATCTTGCTTATCACTTCGACTAATTTTTTTATTTTAAAAAATTTATATATTTGAAAGCATTGATAATACTATCTTTTTGGCTAGTATTATTTTCTATTCAATTAACTGCCTAAAATAATAACAGCTATTTAAGATCATATTAATTAACAATAATATTTTATAGTATTTTTTATCATTGACAAAATTAATATTATAATATATTCTATTCTTAGGAGGTTTTTTTATATATGAAAAAGAATAAAATTTTAATTATGTTAATTATATTAATTGTTTCTATATTTTTTGTTTTCTGTTTTGTATATTTTGGTATAAATTATTATAAAAGGCAAAAACTTGAAACATTAAAAAATGAAGATAATCAGGTTGATACTCTAAGAACTATATATGAAGACTTTTTTGATGAGTTTAAAATATATGATTCTGGAAATATAACACTAGATAAATCTTGCTTAACAAACATTATTGATAATACTCAGTTTAATGATAACAATATAAAAAAATTAAAGGAATTGGAAAAAAATAATACAGAGAACAAATTTATACATACTCTATATTTAGAATATGATAAAGATACTTCTATTTTAACACTTACTTTAAAAGAAAAAAATGGTACACAAGAATATCGTATAAGATATAAATTATACGTAAAAGGAAATACTATAAAATATGAAACATATGGACTTGTAGAAACTATGCACATAACACCAAGTGAAGAATTTTAAGAAAAAAGAATAGTATATACTGTTCTTTTTAAATTTATTATAATTATTAACAAAATTAATATAATACAACTTAATTTTTGAATTTAGCTATAATATAAAATCATCGATAATACTGGTTTTTTAACTAGTATTATTTTTTTCTCCTTTTGTTCTTTCCATAACTAATTTCTCCTTAATTTTATTTTAACATAAACAAAAAAATGAAAGTAGATTTTTTGTGTCCTCTTTCATTTTACCACTTCAATATAAACTATGATTTTATTTTGGATAACAAAAAAATTACATACTTTAGTTTACAATGAATAAAAAATTATATATAATTTATATATATTGTTTTTAGGAGATTAAAATGAAATATTTAAAATATTTTCTTAGAAAAATAAAAAAAACAATAAAAGGTATTGTTATTTTATTTTTTCCATTTATACTTTTTTTTCTATTTATGTTATTTATAATAATATCAGATGGATATACTTGGGAAGATTTTGGACTTGATGGATTTAGCTTAAATCCAACAGATTATTGTAATTTAACAGATATTGAATATACTTCTGTATTACATGATGATCCAGATGGAAGTGCCAGTGTTGAAATTACAGAATATCTAACATTTGATGTACATGCAGGCTCAATGTCTAACACATATAAAGAATTATGGCGAGAGCTTCCAGAAGAGTATGTTGATGGTTTAAAAGTAACTTACGATGTTAAATCAGTTACGCAAATTCTAGACAATGGACAAGAAATACCTTATCTAGAGACTTCTAAAATGTATTGGGAAGATTATGACTATACTGAAAATTCAACTATGCGTTGGCACCATAGTGACGGTTCAGAAACATATCCAGATAATGATGAATCTTTACTAATATATATTCCATGGACATATAGAGAAAAACTGACTTTTAAAATTGTATATACAATGAACAATGCAGCATTAAAATATAACGATTGTTCTGAATTATATTTGTCTATGTATTCTGGAGATACTATCACAAAATTAAATTCTTATAAAGCTCAAATTCTTATACCAAATGAAATAATGCCTTCTACATACTATGCATATACATTCGGTACATCTAATAGTAGATTTCCATACATTGAATCAGATTCTATAAACCCTGGATATCATACATTCTCAATTAATTTAAATAAATCTGATTTAAAATTTGACTATAGTAATCGCTATTTAGAGTTCTGCTTACTTGCATATGGAGATGACAAACATATTTTCACACAATACGCACCTAATAATATATATTCAAGTCAAAATGTTTTAGATGAATGTATTGCGGAAAATGAATACTATGAAACAGAAAATATAACATTTAATATCTATAAAACACTATTGTTAATTGCTTCTATATTTGGCTCTGTTTTGATAGTTATCGGTGCAATAAATAAATATAAAAAAATTAAGAAAAAATATACTTTTTATGAGCCAGAAATAGATTTTGATTATTTTAGAGAAATACCAAGTGACTTAGATCCAATATTTGCTTCAGAGTTAGTATTTATGAAGGATCCATTTAATGAAAATAAAGAAAAGCAAGAAGAATATGCAGCAATTTTACTTAGCTTGGTAAGAAAAAAATATGTTAAAATTACTAAATTAAATAATAATGGTGACTGGAGCAATTCAAATACAGTAATCTCTATAGAACCAATACGTACAGATTCTACAACTCCTACATTTACTGATTCTCCAGATTATTCACCTGAGCCTATTTATACATCTATAAATGAAAATACTGGTGATACTTTAGAACCACTTACAACTTCTGAAAGACTTTATTTAGAATTGTTAGAAAGACACTCTAGAGCTTATAATAATTCAATTACAATAAATCAATTTCAAAAATGTATAAATACCGATTATGAATATACAAATTCATTTGTAAAAGATATGGAAAAGAAGCCTATTTTAGAAAATGGTGTAATGAATGGATATTTTCAAACCGCAGAATATGATGCGCCAAAAAAAGAACTTGAAAAAGCAGCAAAATTAAGTTTAAGCTTAGGATTACTTTTATTGATTGTTGTAAATTGTATTTCTTATTTTACACCTATGTCATTAAGCTTTGGTGCTTATACTATTTTAGGTATTACTTGTTTATGGAAATATTTTTATTTAACTATAAAATCAAGTAATCTAATTTTATTTACACAATATGGTGCTAATGAACAAGCAAAATGGTATGGATTATATAATTTCTTAAACAGTAATACTTTAATTAAAGAAAGAGAAGTTTACGAGTTGCCTTTATGGGAAAAGTATTTAATTTATGCAACCGCTTTTGGTATCTCAGAAAAAGTTATAAAAGCTATAAAGATACATGCTGTAGAATTAAACATTGATAGTAGTCCAATATTAAATCATAACTTTTATATTCACTCACGTAACTTTCATAGAACATCTAGAGCTTTTGGGCATTCTATCCACACCTCTTCAAGAGGCGGCGGATTTGGTGGACATGGTTATGGTGGCGGTGGCCGCGGAGGTGGCGGTGGCGGCGGTGGCCATTAATAATACCTAAAACTATAATATAAAAGAATAAGCATTATAATGAAGTGAAATAGTAGGGTTCACTTCAATAATGCTCTTTTTTTATTATAATAATATATCTTTTAGTTGTAAACAATCCAATCTAATATTAAGAGTATGCTCTATTTTCTCTTTACTAATAGTTTTGTAAATTGTTTTTGAAATATATTTTTCTGCAAAGTTAATTATATCCTTATATTCATTAATATCATCAGGAAAATATATTCCGCCTTTATCTTTATGCTTTATCATCCAACAAGTAGCAGATAAGGCCGACATAGCAACAGGTGTTATTGTTGGTGTTTGCCAAAAAGATGCTTTTTTATCTTTATACAAAAAATTCTTTTTTATTCTATTTCCTATCCATACTGGATCAAACTTACTTCCTAATAATAATACTCCTACATACTCCGTACCTCGTTTTATATTTTCTTTATAAACAATCTCTGATTTTTCAGGGTACTTAAAACCTCTTATAATTGAAATATTATCATCTTGTGGCTTATTTATATTTGGACAGAGATAATCGTTTACTTTAGCTTTTTCTAGATATTTTACCGCAAAATCGCAAGGAGAATACAAAAAAATAACTGTTGGTCTATATATAACCTTTCCCTCTTTCATTACTTCAAGAGCTTTTGCAATAGTAATAGTCTCTTCATGAGGTACTAAAAATCCTTCAAACATACCTTTAGAACAATAAGTCTTTCCCATTTTATTAATTGCTATATCTTTAAATTCTAAAAAGCCATTTTTTAAATCTAGAGTTTTACATTCTTTTTCAAAATTAAATTTTTCACTTGTACCAATATTAGCAGTTGCCTCACTTAACATTTCGAAAAAAAATGAATCAACTGACCATGTACTATATAGCTTGTTTTCGTCAAATTTACCTTTAATTTCTTGATAGTCATTATCATTTACATGAACTTCTTTTAAATCAAGTGCCATAGCAAGTTCATTAAATTTATTTTCTTTTAAAAAATCATTATATTCCTGATTATTTTTAAATTGTTTTTTTACAATATATTCAAGACCTGCTTTTACAAAATGAGATACCAATCCCGGATTGTTGCCATGTTGTACTACAATTGGATACTTATTCACATTACTTTTGTGTTTTAATTGATTTCGTAATTCATTTTTTTTCAAATTTTCATCAAAAATATTATACCAATTATCACTCCAATCTGTTTCTCCTGTATTTAGATACATTATATTTTCATTAGCACACCATTCTATAAAATCTTTTGTACCAACACTATCAGCAAAATCAATTAGTAAATCTCCCTCATTCAGATATTTTGAAAATATTTTTTTAAAATTTTCTCTATTAATATCAGCTACAATAAAATTTCCAATATTTCCTCCAAGCTCAAGAAAAAATGTATATTCAAGCTTATCTCTAGAAATTACAAAATATTTTTCTTTATCAAATTTTATTTCTTTAGAAACTTTTTCAAAAAAACTTTTTCCTACTGCTCCAAAGCCAAATTGTACTATTTTATTACTAAATTCAATCATATTTTATATCTCTTCCCTTTCAAATCGTTCTTTTATTGTTTTTGTTAATATGACTTTTTTTGGAAATACATATCCGTCTGTTATATAAATTTCAATTCCTTCTTCTTGAAATTTTAACAAAATTTTTTTTATGTCTCTTTGAATTGTATCTCCAACAATTATTATTTTATTTATACCATTTTGCTTAAAATACTTGGCTGATGGAACATCTTGTTTATATAAATCCCAACTATTATCGAAAATCGATTCTTTAGTTCTATATCTATTAGTTCGATAACTATCTAGTAAAAAAGCTGGATTTGCATCACTTTTTAGTTGTATATTTTTTAGTTTTTCACTACCATTTATTAAGCAACTTTCTATTAAATAAGTATTAGTAGTAGCTTGTGAACCTCGCTGTTCATCAGTTCCATTAAAGACTGGAATTGGCCTATATCCAAAATACCCTAAATTTATTCCCAGTTCTATACTCTCTTTACCGGGTAAATCAATAAATATAGCTGTATCTTGTTGGTATTCTTTTATAAACATTACTTTTCTATCCTGCCAATCGCCAATAGGCTTTCTATTATAAGTGTCAATTGCAACAAATAGTACTGGTCGTACCCAGTCTGTCCACTTTGCGCTAGCAGGTGCATATATTTTAAATACTTCTCTTCCACTCATTTTATTCCCTCTATTTTTCAATTAAAACTGGAATATCTTCTGCATAAGAATCAATTCTTGGATATATACTCATTCGTGCATAATACCCAGCATGCTCTCCTTCTATAGTATATGATCCAAGACAAATGTGATATTCTTTTCCATCTTCACCTATTAGTGGCTTGCTTTGAAATTTCTTTTGTAACAAATATTGTTTTGGATGTTTTTTTACATCTTTTAAAATTTTTTCATATTCATCTTCTTTACATGCTTCTTTAATTGAAATTTTTTCTCCTACTCTACCATAAACTGGTTTATATATAAATCCTTCATCTAAGCTAAAATTTTTTACTTCAAAAGTCTCTGGTAGTAATTTTTTCCACGTTTTCATACTAATACCTGCTTTCTCCAAGTCTTTCCAAACAAACGGAAACCTTTTACTTTGAGCATATATACTAATAGGATGATTACAAGATTTAGTTATGCTACTGAAATATCCATCCCATCTACGTGGTTTCATTTGAATAAGCCATTCCAATGGGGTAAATCTAAAAATTAAATCTATACTCATTTGATTGTTATCTAAAATACAATAAGCTTTATTTTCTTTAAATTTAATATGATCTGCCGCACCATAAATAATCTTATATCCTTCTTTTTCAAGTCTATCTCCCATATATTGCATAACTTGCCTATCATCACTAAAACAAGTACAATGTACCATCATAATTGTACCTTTTTTGTTTAATTTTTTGTTTATAGCTTCTACCATTTTTTCTCCAAATGAATTATACTCTAACTCAGTCATGTCAATTATTTTACGTGCTATATTTGGTAAAAGTGAACTTTCTGCAAAACCTCCAGGACAATCACTATTTACTTCAGTTACAACCCAGTTATTATCTGTACTTGGATGAAAATCATATCTCATAAGCCTAATATTTTGACTTTTATCATAACTTTGCATATTAGGTATTTGTTCTAAAATCTTTCTAGGAAGCGCTAGTTTTTTGGCAACATTTATATTTTTATTTAAATATTCTTCTGCTAATCTAGTCTCTCTATCTAAACTTTCTGTCAACTTTATTATTTCTTCATTTTCCTTTTTAGTTAATATCAATACATATCTTGATAAAGTATTAGTATCACAAAACTGTGGATCCCACTTATAACAATCAAACATTGCTTGAATTTTATATTCATAATATTTATCTTCGGGAATTTTAATTAACTTCATATATACTCACTTTCTTACATAATTATAATTTTTTAAATACCGATTTTCTTCTTAAATTCTAATTTGCTTTCAATAAAGCATCACTTAATTTTGTTAAAAATATATTATCATAAATTCATAAAAAAATAAATATTAATATTTTTCTTATACATTGCTAAAAATTAAAATTTAAGTTACTTTCAAAAATTATAATTTTTTATAACTATGCTGCAAAAACTTATATTTGTATTAAAATATCAGTATTTTTACTTTATTTTAAAATATTTTATAAATCAACATATATAAATAACTTAAATTTGCTTCTGACTTTTATAGTTATAAGTAAAAAAATATATCAAAAATATTGACTAATTAAATAAAAACAAGTATAATAAGGCAGCACTAAATTTATTATACTCTAAAAAAATTTAAGGAGGTATTAAAAATGAATAGAGGAAAAATATTATCAATCCGTTTAGTTGGTGATCCAATATTAAAGAAGAAATGTAAAAAATTAAATATTGATGATGTAAAAGCAGGAAAATATCAAGATCTATTCAAAGACTTAAAAGAAACGCTATTATTTAACACCAATACTTACGGATTAGCAGCTCCACAATTAGGCTATGCTTTACGTGTAATTGTTATAAATGCTAAGAAAGAAAAAATAACATATAATGATGCACAAGATATACCTTTAACTATAATGATTAATCCAATTTGGAAAAATTTAGATGAAGAAATTGATGAACAATTTGAAGCTTGTGCAAGTGTACCTGAAATTGTAGGAAAAGTTAAAAGATATAAAAATATAGAAATAAACTATTATAATGAAAAAGGTACACTTTTAAAAAGAAAAGTTAATGGCTTCTTTGCAAGACTTATACAACATGAATGTGATCACTTAGATGGAATTGTATTCTTAAATAGAGTTGAAAAAGATTTTTCAACTAAAGAAATGATTAAAAAATATAATCTAAGAAAAAGCTCTGATTAAAATCAGAGCTTTTTTATATATTCTAGATATAATAACTTTACTTTATTTTATATTTTTAAGCATTTAAGTTATGAGTCAGGAATTTTGGCAACATTATAAGTTTAATATTACATAATTTATTTACATTTTTGCAATATAATGGTATAATGCAAATATTAAAATATGCGAAAGGAGAAAATAAAATGAATGAGCAAGTAAATATGTTTAATACAAAAGAAGAAGTAGAAAAAAACGAAACACTAAATGATAAAAATACTATTCAAGTTACAAATGCTAAATTTGTTGATAGCGAAGAAACAAATTATAATTTACTATTTAATGGATATGATGAACTTTATGCAATTACTTATTCATCAAGTATTAGTTTTATCCCAGTAATAGCAGAAAAATTTAAAAAATGTGAAATTATATTTGGTAACAGTACTGTATTAGATAGTAGTTTGGAATATATTTGTGCATTTCAAAGCAAGATAAAAGAAGGAATCATAAAAACTATATCTTCAAATAAATCTAAAGAAAAGATTATTTCTTTAATTTCTGACGATTCTTTAACTTTTTATATTTCTCGTTCTACTAAATCACATGAGAAAATTTATATTCTTAAAAACTCATCAACAAATGACAGTAGAGTGATTATAGGATCAGCTAATCTATCCTATATTGCTTTTAATGGTATTCAGCGTGAACAATTTGTTGTATTTAATAATGATGATAAGGCTTTTAACTACTATTTTAATAATTTTAATATTTTCAAATTTTCTTGCGATACAGCTCTAACTAAAGCAGAAATATCTAATATGAAAAGAAATATTCCAATTAATGATATTATCCCATCATTATTACTAAATGAGAAACAAATAACAATTAATAATAACAAAAGCAATGATATTGCTTTTACTACCGACGTTAGAAATTTGGCTAGGAAATATAAATCAGTAATGCCATCTACCTTAAATAAATCCAAATTCATATTAAAACCAGAAAATAATAATAAGATAAAATTAGATATAAAAAAACTATATAATGATGAAAAAGAAAAAAGACTAGTATATCCACAATTAAATTTAAATTATGATAATAATACAGCCTTTTTAAATGATAAACAATTAGATTTAAATAATATCAATTCAGAAAATATTACCAACACATTAAAATTTTTTGATACATTTTTTAATAATTTTGACTCTATAGCTGCTGGTGATGTAAAAAATGCAAAAAGAAATTATTTTTTACTAGCTAACTGGTTCTTTGCTTCTCCTTTTTTTGCATATTTAAGATATCATGAATTTACTAATGGTGGAAGTCTTGTAAACTTTCCTATATATGCTGTTTGTTATGGAGCTAGTAATGGTGGAAAAACAATGTTTGCTAAAATGCTTTCAAAAATGCTTAGTGGTAAAGATATTCCTATAAAAAACGGAAACAATTTTAAAAAAACTGAAATTTTTGCGCTTAAAGATTTAATTCATGGAATACCAATAATATTTGATGAAGTACCACAGTCAAAATTCAAGGAACATGGTGAAGAATTAATAAAATATGACGAGTTAGAAATACAAAATATGAACTTAACCTATCCAGCAATATTAATGACATCTAATGATATAAAATGTGTAAAACAAGAACTAGTTAAAAGAGTATTTAGTTGTCCGATAAATATAAGCATAGATAGAATACTTGCCAATAATAATACTAAAATTATTCGTACTGGAATATCTAAAATAACAAATGATTTCTATAATGAATATTTAAAAAGAATGTTTCCTATTGTTAATCAAATGGTAGAAAAAATCAAAACTGATAATGAATATAACCCGGATATATTCTTTGAATCATCTAAAGTTATAAGAGATATCTTTAAAGAATATCTAGGATATATACCAGACTATGCAGAAGTAGCTACAAGAGACGGAGATTACTATTCTTCTAAGATTACTTGTCAAAATCTTATACAAAAATTAAAAACAGCATGGAAACTTGAAAGGAACAATTTTGAAATTAATATTAAAGAAAACAGATTAATTTATACAGCCCCTGATCACAATAAAGCCACTTATTTAAGCAATGAGATTCCAGGTGGATTAGAATTTGATCCTAAATATTCTGGAAACAAAGTATCTTTAAACTTAGATGCTGCAAAAAGACTTTGCAATATTGATTTTAATTTTACTCTTAAAGATAAATTAAAGTTTAGAAAATAGTAAAACTGAGCATATAAAAATATGCTCAGTTTTTTATTTAATTTTAATCAAATTCAATTACATGAGTTACACCATCATCTGTAATTACACCTAATCTTCCTAAAATACGCCCATTTTCATCTTTTATTCTTAATGGTAATATTCTTACAGCATTTTCTATGTCAACTTTTTTAAATTCAAAATTTACCTCATCTTTTGCATAATAAACTGTTCCATCTTCCAATAAAACAGCATAATAATACGAAGAGCCATCATCACAAGTAGCAAATATTGCATCTATAATATTTGGCCCACCATTTTCTCCAAAGACATAGTTATTATCCCTATATACAAATACTTGTCTAGATTTATTACCTAGTGTACTTCTATCTCCTAAAGATACTACTGCTTCTCCAATTTGAAGTAACATACCTTGCTCTTGTACAGAACTAGCATTACTCTCTACTTTATTTGCATCAAATTTAGGTATTGCAAGTTTTTCAACCTCTTTTTCGACAACTTGCTCTATAACCTGTGATGACTCATTTTCCTCATCTTTTTGGTCATAGCTTTCTTTTAAAGTTTCAACTTCTGATGTTAATGTTGTTACATTTTCTTTTTCTTTTAAGTAGCTATATCCTAAAAAAATTGATAAACCAACTAATACAATAATTAATACCAATACCAGTAAAATTATTAATGTTATCTTACTTTTCATATATATCCACCTCATCCACTTATATTATATAATATTAATATTTTAAAACACAATGCTTTTCATATTTTATATTTAACTTTATCAATTCTATTAATATATTCGTAATATTTATGCAATTATATTTTAACTTTGAAACATATAGTTACAACCCTAATCACTTAATTTTTGCATTTGATGTGTATCATTGTTAATTACTATTTGTGTATCTAAATTATATTCTCTTAATCCATATTGATATGCCATTATTTCATATCGTTCATTAATATCGTCATAATATAAAAACATAAGATTTTATTATCACTATAATATAAATTTTAGTCTTAATACTAAATACAAATTAAATTTAGAAAACAAAAAAACTGAACGTTACTATGCTCAGTTTTTTTCTAAAATTATTTTTTATTTTTATTACTATTAATAATTACTTTCAATAACAGGCATACACGAATACCAATAATAATTTCCAGTATCATCTAATTTAAAAGTATGTTTAAATTTAACTAAACCATTTCCTTTATACTTATTAAAGACATTATCATATATATAGTAATCATATGAATATGGTCTATCCTCTTCTGTGCCAATACTACTACCAGATGTTGAATAAGTATATATTTCATATTTTCTATTACTATTTTCAGTATAATTTTCTTTAGCTTTTATATAATAATCATATAAATATATTTCTGTACCATCATTATTTTTTTCTGCACTATCCAAAACTGTTCGATATACAAAGCTATTTCCGCCACCACCAGGATAAGTATATCCATAAAAGCAATCATCTTGTTCATCATATCCATATATATACCCAACAGTTAAATAATTAAACTTATCTATTTCTCTATCACTACCGAATACTGATTTATAATTTTTTTCAACATCTGCAATAGTATATTTTTGTACTTTACTTATATCATATGTCATACTCGATTTTTCAAAAACGTCTTCAAAATCCATCTCTTCATACTCTTTATTTTCTCGCATATTATCAAGAACAAATAGCATTTTTTCCTTTTGAGTTAAATCTACCTGTGCAGTTAAATTATCATCATAAATTGCCTGTACTAAATAATTAACAGGTACCTTTTTATATAGACTTTTAATAAAATCACCATTTATATTCAAATCTATTTCTGGTACTTTTACTTGTTCTTGTACATTATTGTTTTCTTCATTATTTTGCTCCGGTTCAACCATCTCTTCAAATTTGACATTATCTAAGTTGCTTGTTAATATTTTGTCTTTAAAACATAAAAAAAATATTCCACTACCAATTAAAGCACCAAAAATCACTAAAATTATTGAAATTAATATACTTGGTCTTCTTTTATTTTTACTATTTCTTTGGTTTTGTAATAATTTCTCTTTATCATTTTGCTGTTCTGTTTCATTTGATTTATTTTCTTCCATATATAAACCTCCTACTTATAGAATAGCATTAACATGATAATTTTTCAACTATAAAAATTTAGATTATTAACTTTATGTATTAAAATTTTATAATTCCAATTCACTTAATCTTTGCATAGTATGCGTATCATTGTTAAGTACCATTTGTGTATCTGCATTATATTCTCTTAATCCATATTGATATGCCATTATTTCATATCTTTCATTAATACTATCATAATATAAAAACATCAAATATGTTTTACCTTCTTCTATTTCAATATCTCCTTTTCTCCTTTCTGTTACATACTCATATGTTCCTTGTATTTTATTTCTATCGCCATAAATTACTCCTTTTTGATACTCAGAATATGAAATAGTTCCACCGCCTCTTATAAAAGGTACTATAGAACTAACTTCTATATCTCCCTTTAAGACTTGCAAAATTTTAATATTTCCTAAAGTATTAATCCTTGTATAATTTCCTGTATTCTGATTATAGTTAGTACATCCTTCTATTTTATCAACTTTAGCAATAACAATTTGCTGAGCATCCTCCTTTAAAACTTCTACATCTGATATATCCTTTAACTCATCAGTATCATAATTTATATAAAATGTTGTATCATTATTTTCTTTATTTTCCGCTACAGCATTTATATTAGATTCTACCATTGTATTTGTATAAGTGTCTAAATAAAATGTAGCCAAAAACACAATAACTAAAACTGCACATGAAGATAATGTCAAATTTCTATATAATATCATTTTTTTCTTCTTCTTTCCAATAAGAATCATATTATTAATTTTACTTTTATCAAATTTAGCCATTTTAAATTCATTTTCTTTTGCTTTTTGAGATAATATATTATCAAGATTATTCATATTGCTCACTTCCTAACTTTTTTTCTATTTTTTCTTTTATTCTTAAAATTTTACTTTTAACGGTATTTATATTTAAATTTAAAACTTCTGCTATCTCTTTTATCTTATATTCTTCTAAAAAATACATCGTTATAATTGTTCTTTCTTCAACACTTAAAAAATCTATAATATTAAGAAAATCTATATTTCCTATTACTTTTTGCAATTCAAGATCTTCTTGGTATAATGGTTTCTTTTCTTCAAGTAAATCATAAGATACATCAGGTTTATATGATCTTCTCATTATTTTATTACATTTATTAATTAACACTACAACAAGCCAAGAATTCAACTTCTCACAACTTTTAATTTTCTTTGAATTTATATATAATTCTATAAATGTCTCTTGCACAGCATCGCTTGCTAGCGATACATCTTTTAATCTAGACTTTGCAATCAATAATAATCTTTGCTCATATATTTCAACTATCTTTTCAAAGGCATTATCACTACCATTTTTTAATTCTTTCAATAATTCATTCAACATAAAATACATAGCCTATAATGTATTATAAGCACTCCTTTCATCTAGTAAGAGTATTTATATATATTAAAAGGTTGCACTTATTAATAATTTTAATAAATATTACAACAAAAAATCTAGTTACTATAAAATAACTAGAATTTTGTATTTCGTATATATTGTAAATTTTTCTTTCTATTAATACTACAATATTTTCTATATATAAATATTATAATTCCAATCAAAAACATTTGTACTAGTAATACATATTGTATATTATCTTTTGACCAACTTAATATACTAAAAGGAACATCTTCCTCCAACATAATATCTACATCACCAACATATATCTCATCATAATATATATGAGCTTTTCCAATAATATCCCCTTTTTTATTTTCTGAAGTTAATATATTCATGCCAGTATAATCTATAGTTATTTTCTGAGTATCTATATTTTGTTCTTTACTCATATATATACTAACATTATCTGATGCATATAATTGTATATTAGCTTTTGTGCTATGATATGTAGGTAAAGTAATAATTTTATCTCCTTTAGACACAATATTTCTTATTTCATAATTTTCATCCACATAATTATATATCTTCTGGCTATCTTCCAAATGCGGTAGCCATCCACCTCTTATATCACATCCCAAGACAATACAAATCAAAGGATCTTCCTCATTATTTGAATAGCTTGCTAAGCAATATCCTGCATCTCCTGTCATGCCTGTTTTTCCACCAGCAATTTTACTTACATCAATTCCATATAAATTTGCAAGTACAAACAAAGCATTATGTACAGTTATACTACCATCTTTAGTTGTATATTTATAAGTAGACATTAACTCCTTTATTATATCATTATCTACTGCATATTTCATCATTAATGCAACATCATAAACCGTAGAATAATTATTAGGATCATCTGCCCCAATTGGATTTGCAAATGATGTACTATTCATACCAAGTTCTTTAGCCTTTTGGTTCATTGCTTCAATAAATTTAGAATAATCTCCAAACACATTAAGAGATATACAAGCTGCACTATCTGCACCGGATGGTATAAGCATTGTAGCTATTAAATCATAATATGATATTTCTTGCCCATCTCTTAATCCGGCAACAGAATATTCTTCATTATAATACTTCTGAACTTCTTGCAAATTTACAATAACTGTTTGATTTAGGTCCTTAATATTTTCAATACAAACAATAGCTGTCATAATTTTAGTAATACTAGCAATTGGCACTCTTTGATCTGAATTGCTCTCATACAAAGCTTCTAAATTATTTGCCATATAAACACCATAGTATTTTTCATTAATATCTAAATCTTTAAATGCAGCAAAAATATTTCCATGTATAAATAAAAAACAAAATAATAATATTATAAAAATCTTTTTTCTCATAATATAATATTATATTTTTTTATATAAATTTATTCAATATTTTTTTCAATATCATCAAAATTATTTATATTTTTAACATAATAGTATACTATTTTCTCTTTTTAATATAATCATTATAATTACCTAAATAAATATTAATTTTTCCATTTTTAAATTCTATTATCTTATCTGCAAATTTATTAATAAAATATCTATCATGACTTATAAATATAAGTGTACCATCAAACTCCTCTAAAGCTTCTTCTAGCACTTCTTTTGTTGGAATATCTATATGGTTTGTTGGTTCGTCAAAAATCAAAGTATTTATTTTTCGCTGTAAAAGTTCTGCAAGTTTGACACGCATTCTTTCTCCACCAGATAGATTTTTTAGCTTCTTATTTACATCTTCTTTATAAAACTGAAAATTTGCCAAAATTTGTCTTGCTCTTTGCTCATTGACCTCTACAGAATTTTTAAAATACTCTAATAACTGTTGTTCATCATTTAAGAACTGAATAACCTGAGGTAGATATCCTATCTTTACACTTGGACCTATCTCTATGTTTCCAGTAACTGGTAATTCTTGCTCTCCTATTATTGTTTTTACAAATGTGGTCTTTCCACTTCCGTTAGCACCAATAATAGCTACTTTTTCATGAGCAAATATATCTAAATTTATATTATCTAAAATCTTTCTACCATTTGGTATTGTAACAGATAACTTATCCACACTAATAACTTTTTTGCTAAATTTATGTTCTTCATTAAAATCAACATTTATTTTCTTTTTTACTTGTGGTCTTGCTATAGCCATTTTCTTTAACTTTTCTATTTTAGTTTGTAAAGCATGTGCTCTATCACAAAGAGTTGAGCTATTTGTTGCCATTCCTCTTTCAGCAAAATAACTTCTTTGCTCTTCAAGTCTTTTTATTACAGCCTGTTGATCTTTATAATCTGCAACTTGTTTTTCAAAATTTCTTCTTTTTTCTTCAATATATCCTGTATAATTAGTATTATATATTTTTCCTACCCCATTATCTAAATCTAATATTTTATTAGACATCTTATCTAAAAAGTATCTATCATGTGACACTATAACGGCTGCACCTTTAAATGACTTTATATAATTTTCTAGCAATTCAATTCTAGATATATCTAAATGATTTGTTGGCTCATCTAATAAAACTAAATCTGGTTTGATAATTAGAACTTTAGCCAGTTGTACAAGTGTTTTTTCTCCTCCACTTAAATCACTATAACTTTGTTCAAGTATTTCTTTATTTATATTAAGTCCATCTACAACCGTATTAATATTTATATCTATATCATATCCACCAGCTATAGAAAACTTATCTACCAAATTACAATATTTATCTAACACTTTATTATATTCTTCATCATCAATTCCCGAATTAAGTTTTTCTTGTAATTTTTTTAATCTTTTTTCCATTTCGTTAAGTTCTTTGTATGTATCTTTTAAAATATCATATACTCTTCTATCATCCACTACACTCGAACCTATTTGATCTAAATATGCAACTTTTGCATCTTTTTTTATACTTACTTGTCCACTGTCTGCCTTTTCTATTCCAGCAATTATTTTTAACAACGTAGATTTTCCACATCCATTAGGTCCAACAATTGAAATTGTTTCTCCCTCATTTAAACAAAATGATACATCTTCAAATAATTGTCCATATCCATAATTCATACTTACTTTGTTAACATCTAAAATTATCATAATAGCTCCTTATTTTTAGTTATTCATTTCTTATTATATCCTTGATTATATCAACTATTATACCCCAAGTCAATTATACTTACGTCTATTATAAAAATAACCTATCAATATAAAAAGGACTAGTATACTAGTCCTAAGCCCATAATTTCTATTTATTATTTTTTAATTTTTCAATAATATCTATTAACTTATTCTTATAAATCTCTATCTCTATATCAAGATCATCAATATCTTCCTTTGTTTGTGCTATTTCTTTATCATAAAGCTTACCAATCTGTATTCTTTGTTCCCTAGTTAATTCTTCTTGTTTTATTTCGCCTTTATCATACTTTTCTTTTAAAATTTGGATATTTTCCATATTTACTCCTTACTTTTTTCGTGATTCTTTTCTTTTGATATTTTATATTTTTCAGATTCTCTATAGCAATCTTTTGCCTCTGTTAAAAGAGCTACTTTTTGTTCTCTTATATCCTTTAATTCTCTTAACTCTTTTCTTTTTTCATCTAAATTTACATCATCTTCATCATAATATAAAAAATCACTTTTACTGTTATACATGCTTTTTCTTCTTAATGTATCTGGGTCTACTATTCTTTTATTTTGCTTATCATTTTCAAAAGCCTCAGATATCTTATACCACATCATAACTGGTTTTTTAATTATTTTCAATACATTTTTGTACTTCTTATTTTCTTTAATTTCATTATTTAATGACTCACGCCTTTGTGATTTGGTTTTGTATACATTATTTATTCTTTCAACTATATTTTCCTTTTGCATTATACTCTTTTCAACATCATTATATTCTTTATCTATTTTATAGTCTAAATCTTCTATATATTCCTTATACCTTTGTGTAGTCGAAAATGAATTTTTATCTATAATACATTGAGAATTTTCACATAGTTGATACAAATCTTGCTTCTTTTTACTTCTATTATTAACATTATAATTATTACAACGTCCTAATAATTCATTCATATTTTCTTTTCCTATTCTTTTTGTAGTTTCTTTAAATTCTTCCTTTGTCATTTTATGTACTAATATATCTGTATATAGCATATCAAAATAATCATTTATATCTTTTTGCGTTTGATAATCATAATTTTTATTTTTTATTCTTTGTTCCTGTATAATTATATCTTCAAGAGATTTTCTTGTTCCATCATTATTATATTCAACGCCTAAGAATGGATAGCATTTCAAAATTTTTTTGTTGCATGCAATAGAAAAATCTGTAGCATTACTTGTAATTCTACTCCTATTTCCAGTAGCTTTAAAGAAACTCATTTCGTTACTCATAACTATATCATTTGTTTCTCTACTTACAGTCCTATCAAAAGCATCTTTATCCACATCTTCTATTGTTATATTCTTTAAAGTTCCATTTTTTATCATTTGTTTGGTTTGAAAATAAGCGGGTTTACTAATAATAAGGCTCTCTGTTTTTCCAGATAATCTTGCATCTGCTTCCATAAAATAATTTTTATAATTGTTTTTTAGTTTATAAAAAAATTCATTTTTTATCCCCATACTTGCAGACTCTCTAGACATAATATGTTTTTCAGCAGATGTATAACCAACTCTGTCATCATTTACCCTAATTGCTCTTTTTTGCTTGTAATGTCTATATTCATGCTGAATAGTTTCAATATATCTTGTAATAGTTTCCATTCTGACTTTCGGATTAGGACTAGATAATCCTTTATTTCTAGTTCCATTTATTACCTTACTTATATTTACCCTCATAACAGAATGATTCTTACTATTTAAATCTTCTTTAAATAGCATAGATCCATTTACATTTTTTTCCTTTTTCTTGCTAATAGGTAATATATCTATCTTTGCATTAAATATTTCATCTTTTTCTAAATTAGCATTAAGTATCTTTCTAGTATATCCAAGTAATTCTTTTTCAAACATTTCTTTACTTAAATTTGCTTTATTATATACAAACTTATTAAACATTTCTAAAGTAATATATTGCAATTTTCTATAATCTGATTCATTTATATCAATATTGTTCATATTACTTCTCCTTTGTTATATCATTATATATTTTATATGGATTCATTACTTTCCTTGGCTTACTTGAAGTATTAGTTATAAATTCATTTATCCTGTCTTCAGTAAGCTCTGGCAAATTGTCCAAATCTTTTTCTAAATAATCATCATTCTTTTTTTTTCTAAGTTTCATAATATCACCTAAATTCATATTAACATATATTTAATTTTAATTCAACAATATAAATGTTACATAAATTTTATTTTTTCTCCAATAATTTATTTAAACTTTCCCATTCTTCCATTTTTTCTTCTATTTTGCTATTTTTCTCATCTATTTCTTTTTGAAATTCAGAAAGCTTAACATAATTTGTATAATTTTCTTCTTTTTGCATTTCAAGTTGTATATTTTTTATCTCTTCTTCAAGCTTTTCTATATCATTTTCAAGTCTTTTTATCTTGTTTTTAATTTTATTTTTTTCTTTATTTTCAAAGTATGCACCTGTCCCTTTTTTATCTATTTTTTCTTTAACTTTTATTTCCTCTTTTATATTATCTCTTTTTTCTAAATATTCTGAATATGTACCATCAAAATATCTTATATAATCATTTTCAAATATAAGTAATGAATCTGCTATCTTATTTATAAAATATCTATCATGTGATACTACAATTAAAGTTCCCTCATATGACTTCAATATATTCTCTAAGCTTTCTTTTCCAACTATATCCATATGATTAGTAGGCTCATCTAGAAGTAACAAATTAGGGCCTTTCTTAAATATTTTACATAGCTGTAATCTTACCTTTTCACCACCAGATAAGAGATTTATCTGCTTTTCTATATCATCTGCATAAAACATAAAAGAAGCTAGTGCACTTCTTGTTTGAGTTATAGTTAAGTCTGGAAATGAACTACTAAACTCTTCTATTACCGTCCTATTTTTATCTATAAATTCCATTTGTTGATCAAAATATTCTTTTTCAACATGATAACCGTAATCATATTCACCGGAAATTTTTGGAATATATCCCATTAAAGTTTTTAAAAGTGTAGATTTTCCTTTTCCATTTGCTCCTATTATACCAAGCTTTTTACCTCTATATAATTCAAATGATACTTTTCCCAAAGAACATGTGTATCCAAACTCTAATTCTTTAACTTTTAATACTAATTTTCCACTCACCGTATTAAGTTTAAAATTTGTATGAAATGTAGTTAAGTCATATTTATTTGGTTCTTCTACTTTTACCATTTGCTCTATTTTTTTAAGTTTAGATAAAGCCATTTTAGCTTTTGTAGGCTTATATCTAAATCTATCCGCTATAGCTTGTAATCTTTTTATTTCTTTTTGTTGATACTCATAATCTTTTAACTGCTTTTCATAATTTACTCTTTTTTGATGTTCAAAATCTGTATAATTTCCTGTATACTCCGTCATTGATGCATATTCTATTTCATACACTTTATTTACTATCTTATCTAAAAACATTCTATCATGTGATACTATTACAATAGCTTTAGGATAGTTTTTTAAATAGTTTTCTAACCATTCTATTGTTGTAATATCTAAATGATTTGTTGGCTCATCTAGTAATAAAATATCTGGTTTACTAAGTATTAACTTCACAAGTGCAATTTTAGTTTTTTGTCCACCAGAAAATTCGTTTATATTTTTATATAAATCACTCTCACTAAATCCAAACTTATGAAGAGCTGTCTGATATTCCTTCTTATATGTATATCCATCCATTATTTCATATTGCTCTAATGAAGATGTATAATTCTTTATAGTTTTCTCTGTAGAATTAGTTTTTAATTCCTCTTCTAATTTAGCTATTTTTTCTTCTAAATCTATTATTGGATTATATATTTTTAATATCTCTTGTAATAATGTACAATTATCATCCTCAAATTGTACCTGCTCTAAATATCCTATTACAGGTGAGCCTTGCTTATATACGCCAAACTTTTGCTCACCTATACCTTGCTCTAGCATATCATTATTTATTATAGCTTTTAGAAGTGTAGACTTACCACACCCATTTCTACCAACTACTGCTATTTTATCATTTCCATTTATTTCAAAATTAATTTCTTCTAATATTGCATTTGCCCCATATGATACAGAGCCATTTACAATTTTATAATTCATCTTATCCACCTTTTCTATAAATTTTTATCTTCTAAATCTTCACTAAATCTTAATACATATCCATTGGGATCTTGTACTAGAAATTCTCTGCATCCTATAAGTATATTATCTTTTCTATACCAATGATTTTCTATATCCACAAATATCTTATACTTACCTTCTTTTAATTTATTATATATCTTATCTATATTTGTAACATCTATTTGAAAATTAATACCTCTTCCCAGTGGATACTCAAGTTTTGCTGTCTCCCATTTATTTTCTTTTTTATTTATTTCTTGTAGCATTATCTGTATATTTTCAAGTTGTAAAAACACGAACTTATCTTCTTTTCTTTCATATACTATACTAAATCCTATTAAATCCACATAAAAATTTATGCTTTCATCTAAGCTAAAAACATCAAACTCAGGTATCATTTGATTCCAATTCATTTTTATCCTCCTAAATTAAGATATAAATAGTATATAATACAAATCTTTAAAATTCAAATTTTAATATTTAAAAAATGTGATTTTACTAGATATTAACACAAATATTACTTTATATATTAAAATTTTTAACAATATTTATTTTTAATCATAATATTATATTAGTTAAAGTAGGTGATTTTATGAGCTTTTCAGATAGAGAGCTTTTAGCAAGAATTGTAATGTGCGAAGCTGGAGGAGAAGGAGACAATGGAATGAGAGCAGTAGCATCAGTTGTAATGAATAGAGTAAACGTATCAACAGGTGAATATTTTAGAGTATCTCAAGGTGGAAATATACGAAATATTATATTTCAGGAAGGACAATTTAACTGTGCAACCGATATGCTACAAGGTACATATAATCCACAAAATATATATAATATGACTCCTGATGAGACTCATTATTATATTGCAGACTGGGCACTAAGTGGAAATAGATTAAATGCTGCAGCAGATTGTCTTTGGTTTATGAATCCATATAGGCCAACATGTCCACAAGAATTTCCATATAATGGCACAGGCTCATTACATACAAGAATAGTAAATCATTGTTTCTATTCACCTACAAGTTTATATGCAAGCACATAATTTTGAAAGGAGAATAAATATGTTAAATAATATAAATAACAATTCACGTCAAGCAGTACAATTAAATAACGATACCACAAGTCCTTCTAACATGCCGGAAAATCTTACTAATTCAATTTATACGCCAGCATTCTTAAGAAATTACATAGGTAAACTTGTTAAAGTAGAATTTTTAATAGGAACATCTAGTCTTCAAGATAGAATTGGTATACTACTTGATGTTGGTGCAAGTTACATAGTACTAAGATCTGTACAAGATAATAACTTATTATATTGTGATATTTTCTCTATTAAATTTGTTACAATATCTAATAATTCATTTATATATAATTCAAATATGTATAATCCCAACATGCAATATGGCATGTAAAAAAGTACACCCAAATGTTGTCTATAACAACACTTCGGGTGCTTTTTCATACATATGAATTTTATAACCACTCACCATTTTTCCTTATATAAATTTTCTTTATAAATTGGACAAGTACAGTATATATTGCAAGTAACAATATTACATATAAATAATATACTCCTGGTAATATTTCAAAATTAAATGATTGTACATTGTGTAATATAATTGGTGTTAATATCGTACCTATAATTGTTATAATTGTTGATATTGTTAAAAACTTATTTGCTCTTGATTGTATAAATGGTATTTTTGCTGTTCTTATATAATGGATTATCATTGTTTCACTTATTAAACATTCTACAAACCATGCTGTCTGGAACCATGATTGTTTATCTACACTATTATATCCTAATACAAACCAAAAGATTAAAAATGCAAATACATCTATTACCGAACTTGTTATTCCCATTACATTCATAAACTTGCCAAGACCTTTTGTATCCCATTTTCTTGGCTTTTCAAGGAACTCTTTATCTACATCATCATATGGAATTGCTATTTGTGATATATCATATAAAAAGTCTTGTATTAACATTTGTATCGGAAGTAATGGTAAAAACGGTAAGAAAATGCTTGCTATTAATATACTAAATACATCACCAAAATCTGAGCTCAATGCCATTTTCATATATTTTATAATATTTCCATACACTTTTCTTCCTTCAATTACACCATCATATATTACCTGTAAACTTTTTTCTAATAGTATAATATCACTTGCCTCTTTAGCTATATCTGTTGCAGAATCTACACAAATTCCTACATCTGCCTTATGAAGTGATGGTGCATCATTTACTCCATCACCCATATATCCTACTACATGTCCATTTTTCTTATATGTATCTACTACTCTTTCTTTTTGTAATGGATTTAATCTTGCAAACACATCTACTTCTTCAACAGCCTTTGATAATTCCTCATCAGTCATTTTATCTAATTCAATTCCTGTAATTATTTTATCCGACCTTAATCCAACTATACTACATATATTCTTTGTTGCATATGCATTGTCACCTGTTAATATTTTAGTTTTTATTCCTATTCTTTTTAACTCATTAATAGTTCTTTTTACATCTTTTTTTGGTGGATCTAAGAAGGCAACATATCCAACAAATGTCATCTCACTTTCATCACTTGTATTAAATACATTAACTCCAGGATATTCATCTTTAGTCGCTAATGCAATTACTTGCATTCCCATGTTAGATAAATTATCTGCATTTTTTTCAATTTTTTTAACTAAATCATCTGTTATTGGCTTTATTTCACCTTTATAATTTACGTTGCTACAACTTTTTAATATTTCTTCTATCGCACCTTTAGTTATCATTCTATATCCGTCTTCATTTTTTACAACTACACTCATTTTCTTTCTTGTATAATCAAAAGGAATTTCATCTATCTTTTCATATTCTTTTAATACTTGCTTTATTTTATGTTCATTTCCATATGCTATTACTGCTTTATCTACTAAGTTCTTTATTCCTGTTCCATAGTAACTATTTAAATATGCATATTTTAAAATATTTAAGTCTTCTTCTCCCATTACATTTATGTATTTTTGTAATGTTATTCTATCTTGGGTTAATGTTCCTGTTTTATCTGTACATAAAACATCTATTGCCCCTAAATTTTGTATTGATTGTATATTTTTTACCAAAGTCTTCTTTTTAGCTAATGATTTACTTCCTTTTGTTAAATTAACATTTACTATCATTGGTAACATACTCGGTGTTATACCAACTGCAACAGAAAGTGCAAATAATAATGCTTCTACTAAATCATGTCTTATAAAAGAATAAATTATAAATACAGCTATTGATACTACTACCATGTATTTAATTAATAACTTTGTAATTGAATTCATTCCTTTTTCAAAGTTAGTTAATTCTTTTTTATTATCTAAATCTTTACTCATTCTTCCTAAATATGTATCAAAGCCTTTTTGAATTACAACTGCTGTTCCACTTCCACTTACTACACTTGAGCCCATAAGACATATGTTATTTATATCAAATAGCCCATTAGGCTCATTTCCATCGGTTGTTTTTTCAACCAAAACACTCTCACCAGTAAATACTGATTGATTTAAGAATAAATCTTTACTTTCTATTAACCTTATATCTGCTGGTATTATTGAGCCTGCATTTAATTTTATAATATCCCCTACTACTATGTTTTCTACTCTAACTTCTTTTTCTTTTCCGTTTCTTACAACATTAGTACTAGAATAAATTTGTGCTTTTAATTTTTCGTTAAATTTATATGTAGAATAATTCTGGCAAAATTTAATAAAAGCGCTAACAACTGCTATTCCTACTATTATGCCTGAACCTAATTTATCATCTAATATAAAATTAATTATTGCAAGTAGTAACAAAATATATATAAATTTATCATTAAATGCTTTTATAAAAAAGGATATCCAACTTTTTTTCTTATTCTTAACTACTATATTTGGTCCATCTTCTTCAAATCTTTTCTCATATTCTTTTTGAGATAATCCATTTTCTTTTGCATTATAATCTTTTAAGATTTCTTCTTTACTCTTTTTAGATATCTCTTTATATTTTTCTAGTAATTCTTTATCTATATTTTTCATTTGTTTTACTTTTTTCTTAATATCAAATAGCTGTATCATTTGTATCACTTCCCTTTTTAATATTTTCATCTTTAGATAAGACTTAAAAAAATAGTTATATTTTTTACAAAATTATTATACCATAAACTAAAAAAAATTTGCCACCTTATATTTTTATTTAAAATACTAAAAATATAAAAGCATTCATTTCTTAATCTTGAATGCTTTTTAATATGATTTTTATCTACATTTTATTCTCATTTAACTTTAAAATTATCCCTTTGGGTTATGAACGAGACTTGACCACTTTTTGTAAGTTTGTGGAAATTAGAACTTTTGTTGGTATTTCAGCATTTACGAGAGCTCTAATTTATAGAATATCTGTGTGTATTTTAAGACATTTTTTAATTATTTGTTACATTAATAAATAATTAAAATTAATTCAAAGTTCTATCAAATTTATAAATATATTAAAATGATAATAATATTCCAGCTATTACTTCTTTATAAAAACATCATTTATTTCAAAAAATATTCTATTAATCTTATATATTGATCTTGGGCATTTAAACAAGTATCTGTTAAATAACCCTTTTTACTTTTATATTCTTTTAATCCTCTATAGTAAAATAATTTATCCTTATCTAATATAATAAATGGAATAATATTATTTTTTAAGCATTCCTTAAACATTATAATTCTACCGACTCTACCATTTCCATCTTGAAATGGGTGAATACATTCAAACCTATAATGAAATTCTATTATATCTTCTATTGTTATTTTTACTAATGAATTATACCATTGCATTAGTTTTTTCATATCTTTTTGCACATTTTTAGGTAATGTGGTTTTCATATTTCCTGCTTCATTTGCTAACTTTTTATAGTCACCCACATTAAACCAATCTTTTCTACTATCTGACGTTCCTTCTTTCAATATTTTATGAAACTCTTTAATCATTTCTTCTGTTAGCTCTTTATCTGCTACATCTAGCATATAATCAACTAATTTAAAATGATTGGCAGTTTCAATAATATCATCCAAATTTGTAATTGATTCTTTTTCTGTTAATAAAGTATTCGTTTCATAAATATATCTTGTTTGATCTTCTGTTAGTTTGCTTCCCTCAATGTGGTTTGTATTATATGCAAAAATTATCTGTGTATTATGATACAAATTTCCTTTTAGTTTCATTTCCTTTTGCTCTATTAAGACTTCTAATACATTAATTTTAGAAACATCAAATTCATCTTCTTTTAATAGTTCATCAACTGAAACTTCAAATAATTCAGCTAACTTTTTTAATGAATCGATATTAGGTTCTAAAGTTCCAGCTTCGTATTTAGATATTGTAGCTGGCTTTACTCCTAATACTTCTGCCACTTCTAATTGAGTCATTTTCTTTTCTTCTCTATATTTTTTTATTTTTTCTCCTAACATAATAAAAACTCTCCTTTTCTTTATAATATATTATATCATACTATTTCCAAAAAAGGAAGTTTTATAAATAATACTTTTTTTATAATTTCCATTATGGAATTAAATGTTTTTTCTATAACATAACCACATCAATTATTTTACACATAAATTATCATATTAACAAAATATTAAAATGTTATGTTATTTTTAATTATATCTATGCAATTGAGTTATCTTTCTCCAAGCTAATTTTACTTAAAAATTTATACAAATCTATAATATATAAACATAGAAATTCCGCTTCATTTTGCTTCATTATATTATTTGTATGTGCAAAAGACCTATTGTTTCTAGCATAATCAAAACTTTTCATTATTTTTTTTGAAGATGATAATATGTCTTTAGTAACTCCCTCTTCTATAATCCTATTATCATGAATATATTTAAGCAGTTCACCATATAAAGCATCTAATGATTTATCTTGTATACTAATTCCTTTACTTTCACACATTACTTCTATATACCCTTTAAAAAGCGTATGAACTCTATCTATTGCTAGTTCAAATTGCTTTTTAGCTACTTTTTCATTTATATCATTTATTAATAATTCTACTCTTTTTTCACTCTTAAATATACTTTTGTCAAATTTCAAATTTTTTTTCAAGTCTTTTCAGTTTTCTTATATATCTTTCTAATTCTTCTATATTACTCTTACAAAGATACTTTCTCTTTTTGCCATACTCACTGATTCCTTGTAGTAATATTATTACATAGATGTTTTCTTCTACTTTTAAAAACATTTTTAAACGTTTCATTTTTGAGCCACCATCTTCTGAAACATATTTGTCATCATATATATCTAATCCAGTATATGATTCTACAAAGTCTTTAAACGAAGCATTAGTAAAATCCCATACTAATCCTTTATCCTTTGTTTTCTTTTCTATCATCTTTTGAATTATAAGTATATCTGCTGCTTTTAAATTTGACATTTTCTTCCTCCATCCCAGTGAAGTATATCATATTCTCGTAAAAAATACTATATTAATGCGGATAATCATTATTATGAGAAGTTTGATGATGGTACTGTAAATGATATTACTGAAGAAATACCTTTTGATATTCCTGATAGTTGGAAATGGGTTAGACATAACCAATTATTTGAAATTGTTGGTGGTTCTCAGCCACCAAAATCAGAATTTTCATATGTTCAAGAAAAAAACTTTGTTAGATTATAGCAAATACGAGATTATGGAGATAAACCTATCCCTATATATGTAGATAAAAATAAAGTATCTAAATTTTCTCAAAAAGGTGATATTATTTTAGCAAGATATGGAGGGTCATTAGGAAAAGTTTTTTGGGCTGAAAATGGTGCATATAATGTAGCTTTAGCCAAAGTATGTAAAAAATATGAGTCAAAAAGTATAATATTTGATGGGTTTTTATTTACATATTATTCATCTAGTATTTATCAGCTATTTGTAAAATCTGCTTCACGAAGTGCACAAGCTGGTTTTAATAAGGAAGATTTAAATTCTCTATTTTTTCCACTACCTCCATATAATGAACAAAAAAAGATCGTAGAAAAAATTAAATATTTTAATCCATACATAGAAAAATACGATAATACATATACTAGATTAGAAAAATTAAACAATTCATATAAAGAAGAATTAAAAAAATCAATATTACAATATGCGATACAGGGAAAATTAGTAAAACAAGATCCTAATGATGGACCAGCAGATGTTTTAATCAATAAAATTCTAGACGAAAAACGTGAATTAATTAAATCTAAGAAAATTAAAAAAGAAAATTTATCTATAATTTATAAAGATAATACAGATAATCAATTTTATGAGAAGTTTGATGATGGAACTATAAAAAATATTACAGATGAAATTCCTTTTGATATACCAGATACGTGGCAATGGGCAAGATTAAAAAGTGTTTGTACAAAAATAGTTGATGGAGATCATAATCCTCCACCCGGACAAAATACGGCTACTGATTATATAATGTTATCAGCAAAAAATATACAGAATAATAAATTAGTTAATATTGAACAAGCTAGGTATCTAACGAAAATAGATTATGAAAAAGGTAAAAGTAGAATTGATTTAAAAGATAATGATATATTACTTACAATAGTGGGTACAATAGGAAGAAGTTGTATATATAAGGATATACACCAAAACATTCTGTTTCAAAGAAGTGTATCGGTTATTACACCATTGATAAATAATTTTTTCTTAAAATTAGTATTTGATTGCCATTATATCCAAGACAAAATGATTTCCGAATCAACAGGTACAGCTCAAAAAGGTCTCTACTTAAAGCAATTAGAAAAAATATTAATTCCTATACCACCTCAGAATGAACAGGAAAAAATTATGAATAAATTAAATATTATTCTAAATAAAATTTAAACAGCTGAATAATCAGCTGTTTATTTTACCAATCAATTATTTTGTTTACAATATCTTGTTGCTCTGTGCTAGTTCTTCTTAAATATATTCTAGTTGTTTCAATACTTTCATGCCCCATTAAATCTGCTAATAAAGATATATCATTAAATCTATCTAAAAAACTCTTAGCAAACCTATGTCTAAAAGAGTGAGGATATATTACTTTTGGATTTAAGCCATATTTTATACCAAGTTTTTTTAATTCTCCGCTAATTCCCCTAGCTGTTATACGGTTTCCATATTTATTTTTAAATATAAATCCTTCTGTAACATTATTTTTGGCAAACCATGATAAAGCTTCTTTTTGCAATTTTTCTGGTATGTATATTCTTCTTAATTTTCCACCTTTGGAATATAAATCAAAATATCCTATTCTTACATGTTCGACTTTAAACTGAATCAATTCGCTAATTCTAGCACCAGTTGCTGTAATAAATCTTATAACAAAATACCAATAAATTTCTTTATCATTTTTCAAACATTTTTTAAAATATTCATAATCAGCTTCACTTATAACATTTTCCAAAAAATTCTTTTGTTGCAATTTTAATAATGGTAGCCTCAAATTGTCTTTCTTTAAATATTTTAAGTAATTATTTATTGCTTGAATTCTTAAATTTACAGTCTTAATTTTATAATTTTCAACCAGAAATGTTTTATATGCTTGTAAATTTTTTTTATTTATTATTAAATATTTTGATTGGTATTGATTAACTGTGAATAAGTAAGACTTAATAGTGTTTTGTGAAAGATTCTTTTTTTTCAAATATTCTTTAAAATTAAATGCCATACTGAAACCCTCCTTTCCAATATGACATTATACATTATTTATATTTTATTGAATAAAATTTCTATTTTTTTAACTATTTTTTCTTGTTCATTAGAAGTAGGTACAGGTATTAAAAAATATGGAATAAAATTTTTACTAATTCTTTGTTGACCTGCAGTTCCTGAAAAAGAATATATACCATTGATTATAAAATAGTTAGACTTAAAAATGTAAAATAAGAATTTGGTTACTATGAATTTACTAATATTTCTTATTACATATAGTTCTGTAGTACCAGCACCATATCCATTTTTTAAGTTTTTAAATATTACGGATTTTCTATTCTGAAAGCAAGGTGTAATTTTAGCAATTCCAATATCATTTTCTTTAAAATGAGTAAATCCTTTTTTTATATTCTTCCACTTTCTTAATTCAAATGTATGTTCAGATGTATAGCCTGCTTCAATCAAATTCATAGGTATAAAAGAAACATCTAAATTGTCGTTCAAATTATTTTTTGGATTAATTATGCAAACATTTTTTATTCTAGTCCAAGTCCAATTATCTGAAACTTCAAAAGGAATTTCATCTGTAATATTTTTTATAGTTCCATCATCAAACTTCTCATAAAATTGATTATCTG
>CALXBV010000044.1 GCA_944386635.1 uncultured Clostridia bacterium | reverse complement strand
CCCTTTAAATATACATTAGGTTCTATGATAAATTCTTTAAACAAGGGAGCTAATGTGATAATACAAATAGGTGGTGGATGTAGATTTGGATATTATGCTCAAATACAAGAAAAAATTTTAAAAAAAGATATGGGATATAAGTTTGAATTTATAAATTTATATAATGGTAACAAACCAGATTTCTTTAATGCAGTAAAAAAAATAAAAAAATTAAACCCTAAATTGAGTATGAAGACTTTATTAAAAGAAATATATTTTGCTATTAAACTATTAAGATTTTCAGATGATATTACTACATATATACGTGATAATGAATGCTATATAGAAGATAAAACTCAATTATATGAGATTAAAAAGAATATATTAAAAGACATGTTACAAATAAAAAATATCAATGAGATAAAACTTAAAAAGAATAATTATAAAAGTAAAATTGATAGTTTAATAAATAAAAAGGAAAATCTATTGAAGATAGGAATTGTTGGTGAACTTTATTCATTAATGGATCCTTTTTCATCAAGTTATTTAGAAAATGATTTGTTAAAAAAAGGATATAAAGTAAAAAGATATACTACAGCATCATATTTACTTTTAGATAAAAATAAATCTGAAAAAAAACTTTTAAATATTTCAAAAAAGTATTTAAAATATAAAATTGGTGCGGATGGAACAGAGTCGGTTGCACATACTTTAGAATTAATAGATGAAGGATATGATGGTGTTATTCATATAAAACCGTTTGGATGTACACCCGAGATAAATGCTATGCCAATACTAAAAAAGATTAGTGATGACTTTTCCTTTCCTATTATGTTTTATACATTTGATACTTTAAATAGTGATACTGGCTTTCAAACAAGAGTTGAAGCTTTTATAGATATGTTGGAGATGAAAAATAAAAAATGAAATACTATGTGGGAATTGATATAGGGTCTATTTCTACCAAAGGAGTAGTTATAGATGAAAATAATAATATTGTTGCTAGTGAATATATTTGGACAAATGCAAGCCCAATTGATGCTACAAAAAGATTAATTAATGCTTTGATAAAAAAATGTAAAAAAGAATATTTAGATAATATATATGCTATAGGTACAACTGGATCTGCTAGGAAGCTTATAGGAAAAATTATTGGTGCTTCTACAGTGAAAAATGAAATAACAGCTCACGCTGTAGGTACTATATCAAAATATCCAGATGTATCTACAATAATAGAAATAGGTGGTCAAGATTCAAAAATAATAATTATAAAAAATGGAGTAGTTATAGATTATGCTATGAATACATTATGTGCTGCTGGTACAGGAGCTTTTTTATCTTCTCAAGCCAAAAGACTTGGAATCGATGTAGAAGAGATACAAGATTATTATAAAAGAGCAACAAATCCTGCAAAAATTGCAGCAAGATGTACAGTATTTGCAGAGTCGGACATGATACACAAAGCACAGATAGGATATAAAAAAGAAGATTTAATTGCAGGCTTATGTAATGCTATTGTAGAAAACTATACTAATAATTTTATAAGAGGAAGAAAAATAGAAGATAAAGTTGTATTTCAAGGTGGAGTCAGTAGAAATAACGGAGTAGTAGAAGCATTTAGAGATAAATTAGGAAAAGATATATATGTAGATAAAGATTCACATCTTCTTGGAGCTTTTGGAATTGCTATTATAGCTAAAAAGGAACAAAAAAATCAAAAAATAGATTTAAAAATAAAAGATATAGAATACAAAATAAGAGAAAAAGAATGTGGAGGATGTAGTAATAATTGTGAAGTTGTATATATTTATGAAGGAAAAAATTTACTTGATACAATAGGAAATAGATGTGAGAAATGTAAAAATATTAGTATATAAATTACATTATTTGTGAACTACAATAAAATATTAAAAAAAAACAAACCTTCGGTTATTTCTAAATTGACATGAGGACAGTCACATGCTATAATTAAATTTGTATATAAAAAATATAACATATAAATTAATATTTATATAAGGAGGTGTCTATTGTCGTGGATAGATTTGATGATGATGATAGAAGAGAGAATCTTAAATTACCAGTTGTTAAATTTAATGACGGTAGAGAATTTACACATGAATTTGTTTTTGATAGCTTTTTTAAATCTAAGAGTTTAGATACAGAAATGAAAAAAGCATTATATTTAATTGCAGTACAAACTCCAATTAAAGTAGGTGTTTTACCAGATAATGATGATAGAGAAATTGATATTGAAAAATTGTTTTGTACAGCAAAAGTTGAAAATAGAGATAAATATCAAGAAGTTAAAATAAATGTTAATGGAGTAATATATGATGCAAATAGCACTGATTTATATCAAGCATTAGAAACAAATGGAATGAAATTTTATTTAAATAGCCGTTAGGGCTATTTTTTTTAATTGATTTTATAATGATTTTGATATATAATAAAAATCGGGAGGAAAATCAATTGAGAGTTTTAATTGTAGGAGATATAGTTGGAAGGCCTGGATTAGATAGATTAAAGTTTGAATTAGAATCTAGAAAAAATAATATAGATTTTTGCATAGTAAATGGCGAAAATTCAGCTAGTGGAAGAGGGATAAGAATAAAAGAATATAATGAGATATTAAATGCTGGAGCAGATGTAATAACTATGGGAAATCATATGTACTATAGAAAGGAAATGCTAAATGAATACGCTAAGCTTGAAAGGCTAGCTATACCAGCTAATATAACTAATATAATTGGAAATAAGCATGTGATAGTTCAAAAAAATGGACTAAAAGTAGGAGTTATAAATATAATTGGAAAGTTTGCAATGGGAGAAATGCTTGAAAAAAATATTATTAATGCCTTTGATGTAGTAATAGAACAAATTAAAGAATTAAATGAAAATAGAGTAGATTACATATTCGTAGATTTTCATGCTGAAGCCACAGCAGAAAAAATAGCTATGGGATATTTTTTAAGTGATAAAGTAAATTGTGTATATGGAACACATACTCATGTTCAAACAGCAGATGAAAAAATATTAGATACAGGAATGGCATATATAACGGATGTTGGAATGACTGGACCTAAAAACAGTGTATTAGGATTAAAAAAAGATATAGCAATAAAAAGATTTACAACAAATGAATATTTACATTATGAATGCTCTAACAATGATGCAATGTTTAATGCTATTGAAATAGAGTTTGATGACAAAACCAAAAAAGCTATAAGTATAAAAAGAATAAATAAATAGAGAGTATAAAATACTCTCTATTTATTTATTTATTTATGATAAGTTTCATTATTTAATATTTTAAATGCTCTATAAATTTGCTCTAATAAAAACAATCTAATAAGTTGGTGGGGAAATGTCATCTTTGAAAAACAAACTTTATTATTACTAAGATTTAATAATTCTTGAGACATTCCTAAGCTACCACCAATTACAAATATAATTGTTGAGTTTTTATATGTTTGAATATCATTTAATCTTCTGGCAAATTCTTCAGATGTGTATTCCTTGCCATGTAAATCTAGGATAATTACTTCAGAATTAGGATACTTGTTTAATTTCTCTATTATTTTATTTGATTCTATTCTTTTTATTTGTTCTTCTTGTAAAGTAGAAGAATTTTGAGGTATTTTTTCATCTTCTAATTCAATTATTTCCAATTTTGTATATTTAGATAATCGCTTTATATATTCATTTATTAGTTCTTTTAAAGACTTTTCTTTTATTTTACCAATACATAATAACTTTATATTTAACATATTATATACTCCTCATTAGATAAAGTTTTAGAAGCAAAATTTATTTCTATTTTAGATATATCAATAGAATTTTGTTTCAAAATAGATTCAATTGTTTGTCTAGCAATCTCTTGAGAGTTATTATTTTCACTTAAATGAGCTAACAAAAACCTATTATGACCATTTTGTGCGAGCTTTGCTATGGTTTGTCCACAAATATCGTTAGATAAATGTCCAACATTACTTTTTATTCTTTGTTTTAATGGAAAAGGATACTTTCCAAAATCAATCATAGTGTCATCATAATTAGATTCTAATATAGTATAATTACTACAATTTAGATTATTAAATACATCACTAGATATATATCCCAAATCTGTAGCAAAAGTTATACATGATGATGTATTTCTTAGTTTAAATCCGCATGGCATAAGAGCATCATGAGATGTCTCAAAAGCAGTTACTTGTATATCTTTTATAATAAATGGTTGATTATATTCTATAGAAATTATATTATTATATTTAATATTTTTACTTTCTAATTCTTCTTTTATATATTCAGCAGTTTTTTTACATGTAAATATTGGAATGTTATTTTTTCTACAGAGTAGGGGAAGACCTTTAATATGATCTATATGCTCATGAGTGATCAATATTGCATCTATATCATCTAATGTAAGACCAATACTTGCTAATCCTTCTCTAATAGCTTTATAACTTACACCAATATCAATTAAAATATTTGTATTAGAACAGGCAATATGTGTCATATTGCCTGAGCTTGAACTATATAAAGGATGTACAACAAATTCTTTACTCATTTTCATCATCTGTTTTAATATAGTCTATTTTTGCTCCTAAATTAGAGAATTTTTCTACTATATTTTCATATCCTCTTTGTATATGATATATATCAGATACTTCTGTATCTCCTTCTGCTACAAGACCTGCTATTATCATTGCGGCTCCAGCTCTTAAATCATGTGCTTTTACAGGAGCTCCATATAATTTATCTACTCCTCTAAATATGGCAGTAGATCCATGAGCAGTTATATCAGCTCCCATTTTTGCAAGCTCATCAGTATATTGAAATCTTGATTCCCATATAGTTTCAACAATAGTACCTGTTGAATCTCCTAATGCTAGTAAAATAGACATTTGAGGTTGCATATCTGTAGGAAATCCTGGATAAGGCATAGTTTTTATACTAATTGAGGTAGGTCTTTTATCCATAGTTACTCTTATACTTGATTCAAACTCTTCAACTTGAGCACCAGCTTCAATTAACTTAGCTGTTATAGGTTCCATATGCTTTGGTATACAATTTTTGATTAAAACATCACCTTTTGTTGCAGCAGCTGCAACCATGAAAGTTCCAGTTTCAATTTGATCCGGTATTATAGAATAACTAGATTTTTGTGTTAATTCTTTAACACCTGTAATTTTTATTGTATCTGTACCAGCTCCTTTAATTTTAGCTCCCATAGAGTTTAAAAAGTTAGCTAAATCTACTATATGTGGTTCCTTAGCAACATTTTCTATTACTGTTGTTCCTTCAGATAGAGTAGCAGCAAGTATAGCATTCATAGTAGATCCAACAGATACTACATCAAAAAATATGTTTGCACCTTTTAATGGCTCTGTTTTTGATGCATAAACATTACCGTTACGAACAATAACTTTAGCACCTAATTTCTTTAAAGCTTTTATATGTTGATCTATAGGTCTAGCTCCAAGTTTACAACCACCAGGAAGTCCTATTTGTACTTTATCAAATCTGCCTATTAAAGCACCTAATAGATAGTAAGAAGCTCTAAATTTGCTTGTTAAATCATAAGATGCAATAGCAGAAGTAACTCCAGAGTTATCTATAATAAGTTCATTTTTTGATATATATTCTATTTTAGAACCTAATGATTCTAATATTTTACAATATGATCTAATATCACTGATATCTGGTACATTTTCAAGGTGACATTTTCCTTTAACTAAAAGAGTGGCGGGCAAAATAGCAACAGCAGCATTTTTGGCACCACTAATATATACTTCACCTTCTAAGCGACATGGCCCATGGACTACAAATTTTTCCATATACAATTCCTCCAATCTAAATTTTAAAAATCAACAATGAGTATATCATACAAATGTAAAAAAAACAATAATTTACGACTTATATTTTTTCTTGAAGGAATTTAAATAATAAGAAATATTATTGGTAAAAGATGATAGTGTATTTTCTACACATGCTAAGTTTGAAAATAAATATATATTTTTTCCTGTGATATAATGTGAATTAGATAAAGGAAGCTTTACATTACTTGCACATAAAAAAGAATTTAAAAACTTTTTCGGATTAATCATATGTATCACCTCCTATTACAGTATATGAAAAAAAGCTAAGTTAGATATATTTTATATGTTATTAAATATACATTTTAAAAAAAGTTGATAAAAAAACTTGTTTTTTCAATTCAATTATGTTAAAATAACTAAGTAACTATTTAAGACTAAAATGGGGAAGGTGAAAAGAATGAAAAAAGATATACAACCAAAATACGGAAAAGCTACAATTAGATGTGCTTGTGGAAATGTTATTGAGACAGGTTCAGTAAAAGAAGAAATGAGAGTTGATACATGTAGTGCATGTCATCCATTCTTCACTGGTCAAAAACAAGCAATATCAAGTAAAGGTAGAGCAGCTAAGTTTATGGAAAAATATGGTTTAAATCAAAAATAATAAAGAAATATATTAAAGAGTGCCTCTTTATGGGTACTCTTTTTTTATGATTTTTGATATAATATAATTATTAATACTTATATAAAGGAGAAAAAATGAGTAATAAAAAAATTCATACAGGTGGAGTAGCTTTATTTAATGGTATATTATTTAGCTCAGATTATAGGCAAGTTATAGCACAAAGAAAAGATAATTCAATAAAATGTCAAAGTAATAATTATACGGGTGAGAAAAGTATAATAAGTAGTATTCCAATTTTAAGAGGAATATTTGGTATATCAACACAAGTTAATAATGCTACTCCCGAATTTATTAATTCTAGTGGTCAAACAAGTAAAAATAATAAAAAAATAATGTATATATATTTATTGTTAATTATTATATGTATAAGTATTCCAGTAATTATTTCAGCATTTTTTAAAGAAAATGTTAGAAATATTATACAAGGCACATTGATATTATTAGAATTTGCCATATATCTAGTTAGTATAAAATTCACAGATGAACTAGATACTTTATTTATGTACCATGGGGCCGAACATAAAGCTGTTAATACATATGAAGATTTAGGAGAAGAGGGATTAACGGTAGAAAACATAAAAAAACATTCTCGTTTTCATAAAAGGTGCGGTGGAAATTTTGTGGTATATTTTATGATACTTACAGTACTTACGGTATTTATTCCTGTAGATAATTTAATATTAAAATGTATAGTAATGATACTATTAACGATATTAAATGTTGGAATATCATATGAAATAGTATGTATTTTTTCAATCATTCCAAAGCCATTTGATATTATAAATTATCCAGCAACTCTAATACAATATTTAACAACAAAGGAGCCAACAGATGATATGTTGGAAGTAGCAATGTATGGAATAATTGCGTCAGTAAGACAAAAAAATGGAATAGAGATAAATAAATACATAAATAAATATATTAAAAAGAATTTAAGCAACAAGGAATATAATATACAAGATATATATGCAATACTAGAATATGTAACAAAGACAAATAGAAATATGATATTTTTAAACAAAAATGAGATGCTACTAAGGATCAATCAAGAAATAGAAGCAGATAAATTATTAGATAAATATTATAATGAAAAATATCCATTACAATATATTACACATAAGCAGTATTTTTATAAAGAAAAATACTATGTAGATGAGAATGTATTAATTCCTAGACAAGATACAGAAGTCTTAGTAGAAAAAGCTATAGAGTATATACAAAATGAGAAGCTATCTAAAATAATAGATCTATGTACAGGAAGTGGAGCAATAGGAATATCTATTATAAAAAATATCAATGTTGAAAATAGTAGTATAGAACTTATAGACATATCTAATAAAGCATTAAGTGTAGCTAAAAGAAATGCTGTTTCAAATGGTGTATACAATAAAGTAAAAATTATTGAGTCAGATTTGTTATCTAAAAAAATAGAAGAAATAAATAATAACATAGATAGTGATAAAATAGATGAGTTAAAAGTAGATATAATAATATCAAATCCACCATATATAAAAACAGATGTTATACCTACTTTACAAGAAGAGGTACAGAAAGAACCATTGCTTGCATTAGATGGTGGAAAAGATGGTTTAGATATATATAGAAGAATTTTAAAAGAAGCAAGAGAGGTATTAAGAAAAAACGGATTATTAATACTTGAGATAGGCTATGATGAGTTAGATGATATAAAAATATTAATAAAAGAAAATAAAGAATATAAGATACTAGAATCTGTAAAAGATTATGGTGGAAATGATAGGGGGATAATATGTCGTTTTCTGAGCAAGTAAGAGAAGAAATATTAAAATTTTATGATAAAAATAAAGATCCATATTTAATAAAAGCTGAAAAATTCGGAGAATATTTAACACAAGTACAATATAAGAATGATTTACTATATGATTTTAGTGATTATTTTGATATTTCTAAGTTATCTGAAGAAGAAATAAAAACTGTAATAAAAGGTGTTTTCTTATCTAGTGGCTGTATAGTAAATCCCAATAATGATTATAGGTTCGAAGCAAGTTTTAAAAATAAATCATGTGCAGAGTACTTTTTAGATTTGTTATCATTATTAGATTTTACTCCAAAGTTGATTAAAAGGCAAAAATATGTTGTATATTTTAAAGAATCAGAGCAAATATCATATATGTTGAGTTTGTTAGAAGCAAATAAAAGTATGTTACAATTTGAAGAGATACGAGTAATAAAGGATGTAAATAATTCTAAAAATAGAATGACTAATTGCGAAATTGCAAATATGACAAAGACTGTAAATTCTGCTCTTGTACAATTAGATGCTATAAAAAAAATAAAAGATAAGGGAAGATTTTCTATACTATCAGATAAATTAAAATATACTGCCTCTTTAAGAGAAAAATATCCAACAGCTACACTTGAAGAAATCTCATCTAAGACAGATGGAAAAAATAAAGTCTCAAAATCAGGATTAAAACATAGGTTAGATAAATTAATACAAATTTCCAAAGAAATAGAATAATAAAGTAAAAAAAATAAAATATTGTTATTTTAAAAACTACAAGTGTATTACTTGTAGTTTTTCCATTCCTTTTTGTCAGTTTTTACATTTTTCTTGAAATGAAAAATTGTTTATGATAGAATAAAAAAAGACTAAAAGGAGATAATTATATGAATAATGATATAGGAATATATGTACATATACCTTTTTGTTTAAAAAAGTGTTATTATTGTGATTTCGTATCATATCAAGATAAAGATGAATTAATAGATAAATATATATATGCTTTATGTAATGAAATACTCCAAAATGCTGAAATATTAAGTCAGTATAATGTAACATCAATATATATAGGAGGTGGAACTCCTTCATATATTGATGCAAAATATATAAAGCAAATATTAGATACTATATATTTACTTATAAATAAAGATGAGTTAATAGAAGTTACTATAGAATTAAATCCTAATAGTATAACTGAAGAAAAACTAAAGATATATAAAGATAGTGGTATTAATAGACTAAGTATTGGCTTACAATCCAATCATAATAATGTTTTAAAAAAGATAGGTAGAGCACATACAATAGAAGATTTTGAAAAAGCTTTAGATTTAGCAAATAATCTTGAATTTGAAAATATTTCTGTAGATTTAATATATCCTTTACCAGACTTAAATTTAAATGACTTTAAAAATACAGTAGATTATGTTGTAAGTCTAAAAAATAGAAATGTAAAGCATATTTCTATATATAATTTAGAAATACATGAAAATACAAAATTAGACTTTTTATTAAAAGAAGGATATTTAAGTTTGGTCAATGAGGACATAGAATATGAAATGTATAAATATTTAAATTATACTTTACCAAAAAATGGATACTATAGATATGAAATATCAAATTATGCTATACCGGGGTTTGAATCAGTACATAATTTAAAATATTGGAATCAAGATAGATATTTAGGATTTGGAGTTAATGCATCTAGTTTTTTTGGTGGTACAAGGTATAAAAATGAAACAAACATAGAAAAATACATAGATGATGTTTTATCAGATAAAAGTACAATCATAGAAAAAGAAGAAATGGATTTACTAGATTTAATGAAAGAATATATTATACTAGCGCTTAGAAAGATAGAAGGAATAAATGTTGATGATTTTAAAATGAAATATAAAAAGAATATATATAATATATTTCTAGATGAGATAAATGAACTGATACAAGAAGGACTTCTTGAGAAGAATAAAAATAATATAAAACTTACTGAAAGAGGACTTGAAGTTGCAAATGTTGTATGGGAGAGATTTATATGATAAGAAATATAAATTTTAAATCGGAAGATGAAAAAGATAAAATAATAAATCTATGGTATCAAGCTGCAATGAGAGAATATAATTTCTTACCTCTTGACTATTTTAATAAATCTAGTAAAGTTCTATATGATAATTTGGACTTACAAGATATATTAGTTTGTGAATATAAAAACGATATATTAGGTTTTATAGGTATGATAGATAAAGAATGTATATCATATTTATATGTTGATGTAATATATCAGCATAGAGGAATAGGTACATCGCTTTTAAATAAATTAAAAAATAGTAAGAATATACTTAAGGTAAAAATATTTAAAGAGGCAAAAAATAGTGTTAGTTTTTTTGAAAAAAATGGTTTTAAAATAAATAAAGAAGACATAGATAAAGACACAGACAGTGCAGTTTATTACATGGAATGGATAAAATAAAGGAGTAAAATATGGAAAAATTTTTAATAGTTGATGGAAATAGTATATTAAATAGAGCTTTTTATGGACTTGCTGGTGCTAAGATGACAACAACAGATGGAATACATACTAATGCTATATTTGGATTTTTAAATATATATTATATGATATGTGAGAAATTTAGCCCAGATTATATTGCAGTAGCTTTTGATTTAAAAGCACCAACATTTAGACATAAAATGTATGAAGAATACAAAGGAACAAGAAAGGGTATGCCGGATGAATTAAAAGAACAAGTACCTATTATTAAAGATGTATTAAAGGCCATGAATATTCATATATTTGAACTGGAAGGATATGAAGCTGACGATATACTTGGTACTATTGCCTCTTTAAACGAAAAAAATACTCAAAAAGATATATTTACGTATATATTAACAGGAGATAGGGATTCCTATCAATTAATATCAAATAAGACTAGTATTATATTTCCATCAAGCAAAATGGGAAAAACAGACTATACAGTATATACTCCAGAACTTTTAAAAGAAGAAAAAGGAATTGAGCCTTATCAAATAGTTGATATAAAAGCTTTAATGGGAGACTCATCAGATAATATCCCAGGAGTAAAAGGAATAGGTGAAAAGACTGCATATACTTTAATACATAAATATACTACTTTAGATAATATATATAAAAATATTGCTACATTAGATGCAAGTCCAAAAATAATAGAAAAATTAAAAAATGATGAAAAAATGGCAAGACTTAGTTATACTCTTGCTACTATAAATAGAGAGGTACCTATTAACTTAAATTATGAAGAAAATAAAGTGTGTGATGTAAATAAAGAAGAACTATTTAAACTATTTAAAAAATTATCATTTAATAAATTTTTAACTAAATATAATTTTGACGATATAAGTTCTAATGAAAACTTATCACAATCAGCTAAGATTAATATAAAAAGAGAGAATATTATTTTAATTAATAAATCTAATTTTAATCAATATAATAAAATATTAGATGAGTTATTTAACTACAATAAAATAGCATATATATTAAATATTAATGATGATAATCAAGCTTTTAATAATATATTAAATATAAGTGATAGAAATTTCTTAGCGTTATATTCAGATAAGGATAATAAATGTTATATTATAAATTTCGATTCTTTAAAGCAAGATAAAAATCTTATAAAAAACATATTATTAAAGTTTTCTAATTCTAATTGTGAAAAATTAGGATATAATATAAAACAAGATATAAGATTTATATTTACTAACATTTGTGATAACGTAAATAATTTTAACTATGATTTGCTTATTGCATGCTATTTATTGGATTCAACAAGGAATTATAAATTTGAAAGTATATTAGAGGAATTGTTTGGCGTAACACTAAATATAAAAGAAGATTCTAAAAAGCAAGTTCAATTATCTTTATTTGAAACACAACAAGATCTTGAACAAATAGATGACAACATTTTAATGGATATAGCAATATCTGTTAAATGTATATTTGATTCCAAAAAAATAATTGAAGAAAAATTATCTAAAGATAATATGCTAGAGTTATTTTACTCTATCGAAATACCTTTATCTGAGACACTAGCTAGTATGGAGACAGTTGGAATGTATGTGGATAAAGATAAACTAGATGAATTTGGGCAAATGATAACTAAAAGATTATCAGAACTTGAAAATAATATATATAAATTGGCTGGTGAAGAATTTAATATAAATTCAACACAGCAATTAGGCACTATATTGTTTGACAAATTAAAATTACCTGCAAAAAAGAAAACAAAAACAGGTTATTCAACAGATAAAGATGTACTAGAATCATTAGAAGAATATCATGAAATAATACCATTATTGATAGAATATAGGCAAACAATGAAATTAAAATCTACTTATGTAGATGGTCTTAAGGCAACTATAAAGGATGATTCAAGAATACATACTACTTTTATGCAAACAGTTACATCTACTGGTAGACTTAGTAGTGTGGAGCCAAATCTTCAGAATATTCCTATAAGACTTGAACTTGGTAGTAAAATACGTACATTTTTTACTGCTCCTAAAAATAAAAAAATTGTAGATGCAGATTATAGTCAAATAGAGCTTAGAGTATTATCTCATATATCTAAAGATAAAGTAATGCAGCAAGCTTTTAAAGATGGAATAGATGTTCACAAAGTAACAGCTTCACAAGTATTTGGTGTAAATATAGAAGATGTAACTAAGCAGATGCGTTCTAAAGCAAAAGCTGTAAATTTTGGTATAGTATATGGTATCAGTGAATTTGGACTTGCAAAAAACATTGGTACGTCATGGAGAGAGGCTAAAGAATATATTAATACTTATTTAGAAAAATATAAGGGAATACATGAATTTATGCAAAATATAGTTAAAGAGGCAAAGGAAAAGGGATATGTAACTACTTTATTTAATAGAAGAAGATACATTCCAGAGCTTAAGAATAAGAATAAAAATATTGTGCAATTTGGTGAAAGAATAGCAATGAATACTCCTATTCAGGGAAGTGCTGCAGATATAATAAAAATTGCAATGAATAAATTATATAAATCATTAAAAGATAATAATTTAAAATCTAAACTTGTAATGCAAGTGCATGATGAACTTATTGTTGAGACTTATGATGATGAGCTTGAACAAGTAAAACTACTTGTAAAAGAAGCTATGGAAAATGTAGTCAAATTAGATATACCACTAGATGTTGATTTAAATGTAGGAAATAGCTGGTATGAAGCTAAATAATAAATAATTATTGAAAGAGAGGGGAAAATGAATAAAAAGGTAATTTCATATAGCATACTAATTATTATATTAATACTAATTATATGTGGATTCATATGTATAAAAACGTTTGTTTACCCACTGGAATATAAAGAAGAAGTATTGGAATATTCTCAAAAATATAATTTAGATCCATACTTAGTATTTGCGGTTATAAACTCAGAAAGTGGCTTTGATAAAAATGCAACATCCTCTAAAAACGCAAAAGGACTTATGCAAATCACAGAATCTACAGCACAAGAAGTAAATGAAATTACTAATTCCGTTGATTTATTAGATGGAGAAAATATATATGACGAAAATATAAATATTGAGCTTGGATGTCAATATTTAGCCTCTTTAATAACTAGATATGATGGAAACTATTATTTAGCAATATGTGCATATAATGCTGGCATAGGAAATGTAAATAAATGGATTAGTCAAGGAAATATATCGGAAAGCTTAAACACAACAGATGTACAGTTGCCTTTTCCTGAAACAACTAAATATTTAAGAAAAGTTATACATAATTATAAAGTATATAAAATAATATATCCAAATTTAAATACAAGTATTTAATACTAGATACCTAAATAAAGGTATCTTTTTTATTGTATAAAGTTTAAATTTATGATAATATTTATTTATATAAGAGAGGTAGTAATATGATAAAGCATAGAATAATCCCAACTTTACTAAGTAGTAATTGTAAAAGTGCAATAAAAACAATAATTAAACAAAATGAAGAGCTATTAAAACAGTTTGATGTAAAAGGAACAGTTAAAAAAATAAGAGGAAAAAATGATAAAATTTTGTTATACTATTATAGATTAATAGAAAATACAGATTTAAAAGATGAAATTATAAAAGAAAACAATGAAGAATACATAAATGATAAAGTACTTTCTCAAGTAATGTTATCTCCAAATAGTACTTTCAATAATATAAAAGAAATTAAACCACTAGAAGGTAAAAAAGGTGTAACATTTTCACAGATACTAAAAAATAGCAATTCAAAAGATTTAGTTACTAAAAATTTTAAAGATAATAAATATGCAATGGATGATGAAATATATCAAAAAGTAGCTACTTGGTCTAATATTTTAGCTCATAGATGTGAAAATGAAATAAAAAGTATTGCTGGAAGTATAAATTTTGATACGTTAAATATTGAAGATGAAAAAGGAAAACAAAGACAATTAAGAAAAATGAAATATGAATTTAGTAAAGATATTTTTAAAGCACATAAGGATTATAAAAGTAGTATAGATTATGCATGTGATCTTAAAGAGATTTTAAAAAATATAGATGATTATAATGATAATTTATATGCCGAAGATGATATAAATGTAAAAAAGATGTTATCACTTATAAAAAAATACTATCCAGACCAGCTAGTAGATAAAGAATTTTTAAAAAAGTATACATACTGTTTAGACCTTGAAGATACTTGTATAGATTTCTTTGAGATGAAAAATATAGCTACAAAAGAGTTGCTATTATATCAAGATAGAATTAAAGAAAAAAATAAGAGTCAAGGTGAGGATATATATGAAGATCAAAATATAATTAGTTTTATAGTACCGGACACAATTAAAACTAAAGATAAAAAGCCTACATGTAGAGTTGTTTCATTAAATAAATCAGAATATGATAAATATATTAAATATAATAATAATTATGATTTTTCAAATAATTATATTCAAATGTATTCAAAAAAATATAATATTGATGAACAACAAGCAGCCGAATATTTAACTGATTCACAAACAGGATATAGAATATCTTTAAGAGAAAAAAAAGCTTTAATGGCAAAATGCGCAATAAGTTCATATCATATGCCTTTAGACTATATAGAAAACTTTGTTGAAGAAAGAGACCTTAAAAATATTAATAAAACATACCCTCCTATTATAGAAAATCTTGCATATACTGGTATTCCTTTATATGATATAACACCATCTCCTAAAAAAGATGATTTCTTATCCAAAGTTTTAAAAGATCAAGAAAATAGTTGTTTAGAAAATAAAAATAAATATAAAGATTATGTGGATCCTGAAGAAAAATTTAATAAAGATTGCTGTATAAGTAATCGTTTTGAAAAAATACTAAATGAAAGGAGCAAATAAAATGGAAAAAAATTTACTAAAAGATTTATTTAATCAGCAAAGATATAATGATGTAATAAATAATTTAAAATATATATTTAGTGATTTATATATAGAAATGCTTGATTTTAAAAGTAATATGATAAATGAAAATTATAAAGATTTAAAATATTATGAATTGACACCACTTATACGTAAATATTATCCACAATTTAGTGACAATATAACTTTACTAGATGTCTCACTATCTGATGTTAATCAATCATATCTAGACAATATCAACGATTTACTTACTACATATTTATATTTTAAAGAGAATTATAAACTAAATTATAATAAGGAAAAATATAAAGATGTTGATGTAGATGATGTCTATGTTAATGACGATAATGAAGAAAAAGAAATAGAGTTTTATACAAAAATATATGATGAAATACATAAAAATGGCATTTAAAAAGTTGACATAATTTAATAAAAATGATATAATTAAAAAGAGATTTGGTTTGTGAATGTTCTAATTAATATTAAAACGGAGGAGGTTTTAAAATGGCAATTAATCTAAAAGAATTTATTAATGCAACCAAGATAAAACTTACCACCAAAGAAATATTTAAAGATACAAAAGCGGAACAACTAATAAAATATATAAATGATAATGATATAGATATATATGAAAACGATTTATATATCAAAGAAGAGTCTTTTTTAGATCTTTTACATAGTATCTATTCTTTAGATGTATTTTTAAAGATTTTAGATAATACCTCTAATATTTTAAGTATAGATTATCATAGTAAAGAGATGGCTATGTTATATAATATGTATGATTCCCAAAAAATCGGGTATATGCCATATGATGAATTTAGTATATTACTAGATAATGAATACTTAAAATATGCTTCAAAAGAATGGACAGAGAATTATCTTATTAATTATCCTCGTATACTATATGTATATAAAGATAAAATAATTTCTAGAAAAAATACAAAATATGAGGATGAAGTAGACTATGTGCATCCATTATACTTAAATTTAGAAGCTCTAAAAAAGGCAAAAGAATATCATTTACTTAAAGAGGCTATAAATAAAATAAGCCTATTTTATAAAGAAGAAAATAAAAAGTCAAGCTAATTTTGCTTGATTTTTTTCATGCCTCTTTAACAAATTATTAAAATACTAGACAAAATAGTAAGTTAGTGATATAATTTAAAAGCATTAAAATAACATAAATTAGTTATTTTTTGATAAAATAAAAGATATGGAGGGATAAAAGTTATGAGTGGACATAGTAAATGGGCTAATATCAAAAGAAAAAAGGAAGCCACAGATACCAAAAGAGCTAATATATTTTCAAAATTAGGAAAAGAGCTTACTGTAGCAGTTAAGATGGGAGGTAGCCCTGACCCGAATGTCAATCGTAAACTTAGGGATGTAATTGCAAAATGTAAGGCTAATAATATGCCTAATGATAATATTAATAGATGCATTCAAAAAGCTGCAGGAGATTCAAATGGTGCAAACTATGAAGAAATAACATATGAAGGATTTGGTCCTTGTGGAATTGCAGTAATTGTTGAGGCAACTACAGATAATAAAAATAGAACAGCAGCAGATATAAGACATATATTTTCAAAAGCTGGTGGATCACTTGGAGTTAGTGGCTCTGTTGGATATATGTTTGAGAAAAAGGGATACATTTTAATAGAAAAAAATGATTCAGTTAATGAAGATGATTTAATGATGGTAGCATTAGATGCGGGTGCAGAAGATTTCGTACCAGATGAAGAGTACATAGAAATATATACAACACCTGATACTTTTTCAGATGTATTAGATGCCATAGAGAAAACCGGTGTAACTATTGTTGAATCCGATGTAAGACAAATAGCCACTATGAAAAAAGAATTAACTGAAGAAGAAGAGGAAAAATTACAAAACTTCCTAGATAAATTAGATGAAAATGATGATGTTCAAAATGTTTGGCATAATGCCGATATATAAAAATCACATAAAATTGTAATAAATTTGAAATAAAATATTGACTTTACATAATAGAAGTGCTATAATAAAAGTGTAGATTGTTCTATGTTATGTAAAGAGGAGGTTGTTGTTATATGTATTATAGTAATAAATTTGGATTTTATTTAAAACAATATGGTACACAAATTATTGTTGGTATTGTATGTTTAGTTATAGTAATTTCTGGTTTATTCTTATACTTTAAAATTAACAATAATACTCAACAAAATACAACAGTTATTAGTAGTTCACAAGAAAATAATGTTGAAACTAATAACGAAACAAATGTAACAGAAGATGATTCTATATTACCAGATGATCTAAGAAATTTATCTGCTGGACAGAAAGTAACTGTAAAAGTTGCAACAGTTGAAGATGAATGTACTTTAGTATTGATATCTGGTAGTCAAAGAATAAAAGCTAAATTAATAGGTACTGATTATTCAGAATCAATGCCTGATACTCTATATCTTATAAATCAAGATTTAGAAGGAAAATATGTAGATATAGCTTTTGATGAATCAAAAGTATCTAATGGATATGCAATGGTATATGTATATACAGATCAAAATACTTTATATAATGCTAAAATCTTAAAAGAAGGTAAATTAGTATTGGATTCTACAATAAGCAAAAATGCATTAGAATATAATAATTTAGCTGAATCTCAAGCATATGCTAAGCAAACATTAGCTGGTGTTTGGGGAAAATAATAAAAGCATGCCGAGCTAGGGAAAAACCTTAGTTTTCATATATCAACCTCTTATGATCGCCTCTATAGCAATGTAGAGGCATCTATTTTGTTTACGACAAGCCTCTTTATAAGGCTTGTTTTTTTATACATATAAAAATGTTAGCCTAATTTAACTTTTTTAGTAAAAATACTAGATTTTTTAGAATAACTTTGGTATAATAACTACATATTAATTCATATAAATAGAAAGGAAATGTTTATGTTAGAAGTAAGAAATATTTGTTTTTCAAGAGATGGAAAAGATATCTTAAAAAATATAAGCTTAAAATTTCCAAAAAATAAAGTAATTGTAATTACTGGCGCTAATGGATCTGGTAAATCTACACTTGCTAAAATTATAATGGGTATTGAAAAACCAGACTCTGGAAAGATATTATTCAATGGCATAGATATAACTAATATGCCTATAGATAAAAGAGCAAATTTAGGAATAGGATTTGCTTTTCAGCAACCTGTAAAATTTAAAGGAATAACTGTTGGAGATATATTAAGTATTGCTGCACAAAAAAAGCTAAAAAGATGTGATCTATGTAATTATTTATCTGATGTTGGACTTTGCGCAAAAGATTATTTAGATAGAGAGCTAGATTCTAACTTATCTGGTGGTGAATTAAAAAGGATTGAAATAGCAATGCTAGCTTTAAAGAATTCAGAATTTACTCTTTTTGATGAGCCTGAAGCCGGAATTGATCTATGGAGTTTTAATAGTTTAATAGATATTTTCGACAATATGAAAAGAAATACAAAAAATACCATAGTAATAATCTCTCATCAAGAAAGAATATTAGATATAGCTGATGAGATTATAATTTTAGAAAATGGACAAATAAAAGAAATGGGGAAAAAATCACTTATTTTACCTAAGCTTTTAAATTCTTCAAAAAGGAAAAGATGCCATAAGGAGGTAATTCATAATGGATAAAAATACTCCAAATACTATAGATAAAAAAATATTAAAAGTTATATCTAATGTAGATATTACTAAATTAAAAGGTGCATATAATATTAGAAAAAATGGAAAACTTTTTATACGTAATACTACTCCTAATATTAATATTATATCTAAAAAAGATAAAGATGGTATTGATATAATAATAAAAGAAAATACTAAAAATGAATCTGTACATATACCCGTTATTTTGGAAAATAAAAATATAAATGACTTAGTGTATAATGATTTCCATATTGGTAAAAATTCGGATGTAACTATTATCGCTGGATGTGGAATACATAATGACTCACACAAAGCGTCTGAACATGATGGTATACATACATTTTACGTAGAAGAAGGTGCAAAGGTAAAATATATAGAAAATCATTATGGTGAAGGTAATGGAGATGGAAAAAATATTCTTAATCCTACTACTATTATCTATCTTGAAAAAGGTGCTTCTTTAGAAATGGAATCATTGCAAATACAAGGTGTTACATCTACTATACGTACTACTAAAGCATACTTAAAAGAGGATTCTAATTTAATAATAAAAGAAAAAATAATGACTACTGATAATCAAGAAGCAACAACTGACTTCTACGTTGAATTAAATGGAGAAAATTCTAGCACTCATGTAGTTTCACGTTCTATTGCAAAAGATGAATCAAAACAGCAATTTAGTTCAAATATACAAGGAAATACAAAGTGTTTTGCTCATGTTGAATGTGATGCTATAATAATGGATAAGGCTAAAGTAGTTGCAATACCTAGAATTGATGCTAATAATATAG
>CALXBV010000043.1 GCA_944386635.1 uncultured Clostridia bacterium | reverse complement strand
AGAATAGAAAAGCCAGTATATGGAACATATAGATTTATAGAGGTAGAGGCACCAGAAGGATATGACTTAGCAGAACAAGAAATGGAAGGATATGAATTTACAATAGATGATAATACACCAGATACATTAATATTTGAAGTAACAAATACAGGAGACATAGCAGTAGTAGCAATAGCAGCTGTTGCAGTAATATGTATAGCTGGAATAGTATTTGTTGTAGTAAGAAACAAAAAATTAAGTAAAAATATTTAGTTTTCAAATATTAAACTAATAAAATGAGTCTAAATTATTAAGATATAATTGCTTAATAATAATGGCTCATTTTTTTTACATATTTTTAATAATTTTTATTATAAAAGCTTGACAAGTTAAAAAAATGGGTGTATTATATAGAATAGTTAGCACTTAAAGTTAAAGAGTGCTAAAAGGGTGATAGTTATGAATTTAGATGAAAGAAAGAGAAAAATACTTTCTTCTGTAGTAGAAGATTATATCGAATCAGCAGAACCAGTAGGATCTAAAACTTTAGTAGAAAAATATCACTTAGATTATAGTAGTGCTACTATAAGAAATGAAATGAAACTTTTAGAAGAAGCCGGATATTTGGAGCAACCACATGTATCGGCAGGAAGAATACCATCTACCAAAGGATATAGATATTATGTAGATAATTTAATGAAGGAAAGAAAATTATCTATGGTAGATATAAATTATATAGATAATACTATAAATGGATTTGGAGATACGGATGCTATATTTGAGCAAATAGCTGATGTTGTTTCTAAAATTTTATCTACACCCACTGTTATAACTAAGAATAATACAGATACAATAGAAAATATAAAGGTTGTAAAAATTTCAGAAAAACTACTTTTAATTGTATTAATGTCAAAAAACGGTACTGTTAAAGATTGTATTGCAAAGCTTACAGATACTGTTGAAGATGATGTTATAGAAAAGCTGACAAATATACTTAATAAAGATTTGGCAGGAACTCCAATTAAAGAGTTACATTTGGCATTAAATAATGTAATAATGAAAGATTTACAAGCTTTTTCTGGTATAATGGATGATGTAGTTAATAGTATTAAATATGAAATGTCAAAAGACATGAAAAAATTAAATAGTGGAATTGAGAATATACTAGAAAAGCCAGAATTTTCTGATATAGATAAAGTTAAGAATTTTATAAATATGATTTCAACTAAAGAGATAATTGATTCTGCTTTACAAAAAAGTAAAGATAATAAGTTAAGTATTGTTATAGGATCTGAAAATAAAGAAGTATTATTAAATGATTACACTATAATCTCTTTAGATATAGAAAAAGATAATAAGTATTTAGGCAAATTATCCGTTATAGGACCTAAAAGAATGAATTATGCAAAAACAATATCTACGTTAAAGTATATAAATAGCAAATTTAAAAATACTTTGACATCAGGTAAAAAAAATAATAATGTAAAGGGGGATAATAGTGAAAAAGGAAGAAAATAACAATGTTAATGAAAATAAGAAGGAAAATGAAAATGAAGCCGAAAAAGCAAAGCAAGAAAAAGTAGAAAACAAAGATAATAAAAATAGCAGTAAAAATAATGAGTTAGAAGCTTTAAAGGCACAATTAAAGGAAGAAAAAGAAAAGTCCGAAGAATATTGCGATCATTTAAAACGTAATATGGCTGAATTTGATAATTTTAAGAAAAGAATGTCAAAAGAAAAAGAATCAATGTATAATACAATTTCTGCTGATATCATAGCAGAGATATTACCAATATTAGATAATTTTGATAAAGCTTTAAATACTGAAACATCAGATGAATCATACAAAAATGGTATGGCTATGATATATAAGCAATTAAATGATACATTGAAAAAATTAGGAGTTGAAGAAATAGATGCTTTGAATAAAGTATTTGATCCAAACTTTCATGAGGCAGTAATGCATGTAGAAGATGAAAGTTTTGGTGAAAAAGAAATTGTAGAAGTGTTTAGAAAAGGATACAAAATAGGCGATAAAATAATTCGTCATGCTATGGTAAAAGTAGCAAATTAAAACTTGGTAGTTACTCATTTTAGTATTATAGCTAAAATATGAGTATATAATATAAGTAACTTAATATTTTTAGGAGGTAATTTAATATGTCAAAAGTTATAGGTATAGATTTAGGTACTACAAATTCATGTGTCGCTGTTATTGAAAACGGTGAGCCAATAGTAATTCCAAATGCTGAAGGAGCTAGAACAACTCCATCAATTGTTGCATTTGCAAAAAATGGAGAAATACTTGTAGGTCAAGTAGCAAAAAGACAGGCAGTTACAAACCATGATAGAACAGTTATCTCAATTAAAAGAGATATGGGTTCAGATAGAAAAATAAAAATAGATAACAAAGAATATACGCCACAAGAAATATCAGCAATGATTTTACAAAAAGTAAAAACTGATGCTGAAAATTATCTTGGTGAAAAAGTAACACAAGCTGTTATAACTGTTCCAGCATATTTTACAGACTCTCAAAGACAGGCTACTAAAGATGCAGGAAGAATAGCAGGACTTGAAGTTTTAAGAATAATTAATGAGCCAACAGCTGCATCACTTGCTCATGGTTTTGATAAAGATGCTGAGCAAAAAATTATGGTTTATGATTTAGGTGGTGGTACATTTGATGTATCAATCCTAGATATAGCTGATGGTGTTTTTGAAGTTATGGCTACAGCTGGTAATAATAGACTTGGTGGAGATGACTTCGATCAAAGAATAATAGATTATTTAGTAAGTGAATTTAAAAAAGACAATGGAATAGATTTATCTACAGATAGTATGGCAATGCAAAGATTAAAAGAAGCTGCAGAAAAAGCTAAAATAGAGCTTTCTAGTGTAATGCAAGCACAAATTAATCTACCATTTATAACAGCTGATTCAACAGGACCAAAACACTTAGATATTACATTAACAAGATCAAAATTTGAAGAATTAATTTCAGATTTGGTTGAATCAACAGTTGGACCTGTAAATCAAGCATTAAAAGATTCTGGTCTTACTTTTGATAAAATAGATAAAGTATTATTAGTTGGTGGTTCTACACGTGTACCTTTAGTACAAGAAACAGTTAAGAGAAAAACAGGTAAAGAGCCATATAAAGGAATTAACCCAGACGAATGTGTTGCTATTGGTGCAGCAATTCAAGGTGGTGTACTTACTGGAGAAGTAAAAGATCTTGTATTACTAGATGTTACACCTCTATCACTTGGTATTGAAACTTATGGTGGTGTATTTACAAAATTAATTGAAAGAAATACAACTATTCCAACAAAGAAATCTCAAATATTTAGTACAGCAGCAGATGGTCAAACATCAGTTGAAATACATGTACTACAAGGTGAAAGAGAAATGGCTTCATATAATAAAACTCTAGGAAGATTTAGTTTAACTGGAATTCCAGCAGCACCTAGAGGAGTACCACAAATTGAAGTTACATTTGATATAGATGCTAATGGTATAGTTCACGTATCTGCAAAAGATATGGCTACAAATAATGAACAAAAAATAACTATAACAGCTAGTACAAACTTAACAGAAGAAGAAATTCAAAATGCTGTTAAGGAAGCTGAAGCACATGCTGCCGAAGATAAGAAGAAAAAAGAAGAAGTTGAAGTTAGAAATAATGCTGATTCATTAGTATACAATACTGAAAAGACTCTAAAAGAATTAGATGGAAAAGTATCTGATGAAGAAAAATCTAAAGTTGAATCTGAACTTGCAAACTTAAAGAAAACTCTTGAAGGTACAGATACAGCTGCTATCAAGAGTGCTACAGAAAAACTTACACAAGTATTTTATGATTTAACTTCAAAATTATATTCTCAAGCTAATCAACAAGCTGGTGCAACTAATAACACTCAACAGACAACAGATAATCAAGATAATGTTGTACATGATGCTGATTATAAAGTAGAAGACGATAACAAGTAATAAATTCGTTAGCTTTAATATAAGATATAAGGGTGGTCTTTCTACCACCCTGTATTTTTAGTAATAGGAGGAAGTTTTTGTGGCAGAGTCAAAAGATTATTATAGTATTTTAGGTGTTTCTAAAGATGCAACAGCAGATGATCTTAAAAGAGCATATAGAAAACTTGCAAAGCAATATCATCCAGATGCGCAACATACAGAGGAAGATAAAAAGAAAGCTGAAGTAAAATTTAAAGAAATAAATGAAGCATACTCTGTATTATCTGATGAAAATAAAAGAGCACAATATGATAGATTTGGCTCTAATTTTGAACAAGCTGGATTTGGCGGAACTGGTAGTGGCTTTGGAGGATTTTCTAATGCTTATGATTTTGGTGGCTTTGGAGGAATGGACTTTGATTTGGAAGATATATTAGGAAGTGTCTTTGGTGGAGGTTTTGGTACATCATCTAAAAAGGCACAAGGACCTACAAGAGGTGCTGATATAAGAACTAATATGTCATTAAAATTCGAAGAAGCGGCATTTGGTGTAAAGAAAGAAATTAGCATAACAAGAAATGAAAAATGTGATTCATGTAATGGAAGTGGTGCGAAACCTGGTAGTAGAATAATAAACTGTGATAAGTGTGGTGGTAGAGGTAAAATACAAGTTACTCAAAACACTATTATGGGATCTTTTTCTACTGTAAAAACTTGTGATAAGTGTAATGGAACAGGTAAAGTGATAGAGACACCATGTGAGAAATGTTCTGGAAAAGGAATAATTAGAAGATCTAGAAAAATTGAGATTAATGTACCAGCTGGTATAGATGATGGTCAAGCTATATCTTTAAGGGGTGAAGGTGATACCGGTAAAAAAGGTGGACCAAATGGAGATTTATATGTAGTAATGAAAGTGGCACCGCATAAGTACTTTAAAAGAAATGGCTTTGATATATCTGCTAATGTTAGAGTACCATTTACAAAAATGGCTCTTGGTGGAGATATAAAGATTCCTACTCTTGAAGGAGAAATGGAGTTTCATATTCCAGAAGGAACTACTACTGGTACAAAATTTAGAGTAAAGGATCAAGGAATTCCAATATTAAATGGTAAGGGAAGAGGAAATTTGGAATTTACAGTAGATGTAGATGTACCAAAGAAGCTTACTGATAGACAAAGAGAGATTTTAACTGAATTTGCTAATACTTTTGGTGAAGAGGTAAATCCTAAAAAGCGTGGAATTTTTTGGTAATATATAAAAAGAACTTGAAAATATCTTTTCAGGTTCTTTTTTTATTTGATTTTTTATGGTAACTGTAGTATAATTAAATGACATTGTAATATGTACTTAAAATTTATTATATTTTAAGGAGGTTTTATATGAAAAAAATATTAATAAGTATTGTTGTAATTTTTTTACTTATATTTTTTGTTCGCGATATTATTTGTCTGAAAGATAGCGTATCACAAAAAGAAAGTAATGATAATTTAAACGAAACAGTTTTGAATGCTATAGTAGAAAAAGAAATGAATCAAACTAGTAAAGACTATGAGGATTTAAATGATGCTATGGCTAGAAGTACGACCGATTTGAATTTTAGAGATGAGCCAAGCAAGGATGGTGACATTATTTTAGTTATACCTAAAGATGATGTTTTTGATTTAAAAGCAAGATATAATAATGGATGGTACAAGATTATATATAATCAAAAAGAACGGTTATGTATCAGGAGAATACATTGATTTATTAACAGAAGAGGAGAAAGCTGAGTATACAGTAGTACAATCTTTTGATAATACTTATGCTGCAGTTAGTAATGATACTAGTTTAAATATACGAAGTATGCCAAATACAAAGTCAGATATTTTAACAACAGTAAAATCTGGTGGTGTATTAAGAGTATATGCTAAAATGCAAAATAACTGGTATAAAGTAGAGGGCAATACTATTTATGGATATGTTAGTGGAGATTATATAAAAGTATTGACAGAAGATGAATATAATAGTTATTCATCAACTACTAATAATCTTTTAGATCCTAATAAAAATATAATAGCTACTTATACCTCTACAAGTACATATAATAAAAATAGTAGATATAATATGCATCTTGCTGCAGATTATGAAAATGGAGTTGTAATAGCACCAGGAGAGAGTTATTCACAGTTGAAGGTAGTACATCCAGAAGGAGTGGAAAATATATATGTAGATTCTACAATTTTTCTTGGAAATGGTCAAACCGGCATAGGTTCTGGTGGTGGAATTTGTCAAACATCAAGTACAACATATGCTGCTATAGCTTCTGCTGAAGATAATGGAGTAAAAACAGGGTTAAATGTTACAGCACAAGCTCCACATTCAGGAAGAGTAAATTATGTTCCAAGAAAATATGAGGCTACAGTAAGTTCAGGAGTACAAGATTTTTGCTTTAGAAATTGCAATAGCTATAGTGTAAAAATCGTTACAACATATGACTATAATACATTAACAGTTACATTTTATAAAATTTAAAAAGATAAAAAACATTCTAAATTTTAGAATGTTTTTTCTATATTGAAGGTTTTAATGAATTAATAGTATAATAAAACTTAGAGTATAAAAATATTAAATAAAAAATATTGCGTATATTGAGTTTTAAAATGTAAAAAATATAAAGATAATAGTTAATTTTGCTATTATCTTTTTATGTTTTATAAATGATAATAAATAATATATAAAATATTGAAAAAAGTTTAAAAAATATTATACAATATAATTAGTATAGAGGTGTTATATGAAAAGCAAAAAAATAAAAATTGGATTAATACTAATAATGTCCTTTATTATGTTAAGTATAAATAAAATAAAAGCATCAGAAGAATTGCCAGATGATGCGGCAAAAATATCATCTTCTGTAGTAATACAAAATATAACAGGAACAGCTCCATTTGATGAAAATGATGATCCAGGAAATGATTCAAGTGAAGATAATAATATAGTACGTTCATTTGATCAAGTAACATGGACAATAGAAAATACAATGGTATTAAATGACAGTGAGGCAACAAGTTATAGTGGAGGAAGAATATATTTTGAGGCAACATTACCAGATACACTTACAAGTGATGTCGTAAAATGGGATACAGAGTCAATGGGATGGTTACAAGAGGCTAATATATCAAGTGATGGACTGACTCTTACAGGATATTATCAGATGGGCAGTGATAATATAACTGTTCCTGGAAAGCAGAGTTTAATTTTTATAGTAGATGTATTAGGTGCTGGTAATGGAACAAATATAAAGCCAGATATTAAGGTATGGCTAAATGGAAATAATGAGGAAGAAAAAGTAGATGTTTTGG
>CALXBV010000042.1 GCA_944386635.1 uncultured Clostridia bacterium | reverse complement strand
ATGTAAATACATCTGGTAATTTTGCCTCAAAATATATTCTTCCTCCACTATAACTTGTTGCCTCACTGTTATTTAATACCATTGTATTTTCTATTGTCCATGTTACTTGATCAAATGAGCGCACTACATTATTATCTTCACTTGAATCATTTCCCGGCTCATCGTTTGCATCAAATGGTCCCGTTCCAGTTTTTGTCTGTATTATCTGTGATGACGATATTTTTGCTCCATCATCTGGTAATTCTTCTACTGCATTTATATTGTTTATATTTATCACAAAAAGAAACATTATCAATAACAATAAAGATATTTTAAATTTTTTCATATAACACCTCTTACAATCAATTATATTGTACAATATTTTTTTAACTTTTTTCAAGATTTTATAACACAATAAAAAAGATAATGACTACTTAAATCATTATCTTTTTATTATGTTTAGTCTTTTACTTTTTTCTTTTTGTGCTGAATATTTAATACAACCGCTAATATTATAATTACAACTCCAATAGTAGATATTACAATTGCATAACTTATACTTCCTGTTTCTGGTAATTCTAATTTCAATTCGTTTTCTGCTATAAGTTTTATATCTCTATTTTCTCCTGTTATCTCTACTTCTTTACTTTTTTCTAGTAATTCATATCCTTCTGGTGCCTTTGTTTCTGTTACTCTATATTTTCCTACCTCTAATTCTTCAAATTTTACTTTTCCATCTTCTCCTGTTGTTTTCTCTTGTGCTTCAAATGTATTATCTACATCTCCACTTTCATCTATTCTCTCTACTTTAAATGTTGCTCCTTCTATTACTTTACTATTATCTTCTTTATCTACTTTTGTTATCTCTATACTTCCTTCTATCTTTACAAATCCTGCATTTACATTCGATACTGTAAGTTCTGGTAAATCTATTGAATTTAGTTTAGTGATTTGATCACTTTCACTAGATTCAACATTAAACTTACTATTAATTTCATTATTTTCTCCTACTTGTTTTTCTGTTAACATATACGTATCATCTGGTATTTTTACTTTTATATAATATATATCTTTTGGCAAATATTCAAAGCAATAATATCCATTATCATCTGTTTTTATATCAGAAAGCATATTACCATACACATCTTTGACTTGTTCTCCTAAACTATTAGTTATACTTATATTTATATCAGAAGCTAATTTTTCATCTTCGTCTTTTATTCCATTAGCATTAGTATCATACCAAACTATTCCATCAATTTTTCTACTTACAACAGATATCTTTACATTAGAAGATATAATTTCATCAGTAATTAAATTTGTTTGCGCTGATGTATTATTAACATAAACATCTTTAGGACTATTATTTTCTGGTTCTAAATATATGTCAATCAATATTTTTTCTTGAGATTTTACTCTACCCTTTAAAGCAATAGCAGTTGCATAATCATTAACATTATCTGACGAAACACTTTTCCATCTCATATCTCCTATACTCTCGTCTTTAGAAGTAATACCTCTTGCATATTCATCATTAGTATAATATGCAACTATTTCGTCATCTTCAATTAATGAATTGTTGCTTGCATATCTTGTTATATTTAAAGTCTTAAGTTTATATGTTCCGTTAAAATCAGAGCCCCTCTGATCTCCATTATATGGCAAAATATCTAATAATTGAAATCCAGTAATAATTCCATCAGTATTGTTTTTATATGTTACTTGGTAATGTAATACATCACCTTTTTCGATAACTTGATTAATAGCAATTTTATATAATCTATGAGATGCCAAATTTATAACTTCTATTGTATAAGATGATTTTCTTTTTTCTTCAGCTCTTTTATCTACTTGTGGTGCTGAAATAACTGCTGTATTTGTATAAGATGTTCCATCTGGGCTCTCTTCATCAATATGTGCTCTAAAAGTTATTGCTTCAATTGGCTCATTAACAGTACAATTATATATTTTCCAAACTAAAGTTGTAACACCATCTACATTTGTTATTTCAGGATCTCCCATACTACTACTACCAGGGACATAAGTAAGCCCATAAGGTAAAGTATTAGTTACTGTAACAGTTACTCCAGACATATTATTTAAAGAATCATTTACAGAAGAATTTATACTTGGTGTTAATATATATTCTACTTCATATTCATTCTTACCAAAATCATAGTTTAACTTCTTATCGCCATCTTGAATTTGAGTAACACTTACATCTATTTTAGCATCTGCACAAACAATAAGCAAAGTGTTTCCAGCTGAAACTCCTGGGTAATGTGTATTTTTTAATATTTGTCCTGATTCATCATACTCCGATTTAGTATATTTAGAATTCCACGATATTGTAGGATTAGTAGTATATCCTTTATTATCTGACATCATACTTTCTTGTTGTCTATCTAATTTATCTACATACATTCTAGTATCACTAGTAAACTGATATGTTTGACCTACAACAGCTGTTTCTTTTACTTTTACAGGCATTCCCAAATATGCACCAACTTGACTTCCATTTGATGCAAGAACACCATCTGTTGTCTCAATAAGTCCTCCAACACATACCTTACCTTGTGCCTCTATTTCCTCTAAAGTTTCATAATAATCTAAATCTTCTATTTTTGCTGTTTGCTGTTCTTCTATAGAAATCCAAGGTGTTCCATCCTTTTTACAAGCATAGTATAAATTTACATCAAAAGGGCTACTATTAAATACTTTATTTCCTTTTATATCTGAAATAGCTTCAAAAGCGTTCGTATCAAATTTTATAAGAGTATTTATACTATATATATTATCATTTTCTGTATTATTATTACCTGAGTATGAGCAAACTGCAAGATATACCTCTTGATTTTGATATGCTATTCCATCACCAGTATTCCATGCTGAATGAATCATTCTTTTATTTGAATCATATATGTAATGGTCGTGCCAATAATATCCTGGTTTATATAATATATGTTGCACACTTATTTTATCATCTGTAGTAATTTGCTGAGTAGTTATTTTTTGACCTGAAATAGACGTAATAGTTAAATCACTATCTTCAACATCTAAATAATAATTATAGCTTTCACCTGTTTCTTCGTCATATGGAACAAAAATTTGAAAATATAATCCCGAGAAATTTCCTATATTATTAGTATATTTTATAGTTCCTTGTGCACTTCCTCTATCTCTAACTGGAAAATATCCATCATACTCGTATCCACTAACATTTACACTAATTTTATTACCACTTTGAATACAACTATAATTTCCAGATTTATATATAGATGTTTCAATATTAGATTGTGTTTCAATATCATATCTATTTCTAATGCCATATGGATAATATGGATTTCTAAATAAAGGTATTTTGTTTCTTGATGGGTCATAAAGATACGCAGAATTTCCATTCAAAGAATAATTATATAATATCGGTGTAAAGGTATCTGTAACATCTTCTGTTTTTCCATTTTCAATACTTGTTCTATACAATGATAATTTTAAATTATAATTTATTTCATCTTTTGAATACTCTAATCCTTTTATTCCTTTATCTGGATCATTATTATATAACTGCAATAAGGCAGCATATGTATACACTCTGCCCTTTGTAGAATTACCACTTTCATCAGTAATTGTTGTTTCTGTAGAAATCGAATTATTTCTTACTAAAGATATATTGTATGCAGGTCTTGAGCTAACTGTAATTTTTTTAGATGTAACAGACGTTTTTTGTTCATTCCCGTTTAACCATAATTTAAACTCTGGTTGAATCTCAGTTCCATTACAAGCACCATCTACTTTTAAAACAAATGATAAATTTTGTTTTCCTGGAATTGTAATATCATTTTGACTCATTTCATATGATGCAGAAAATATTAATCCATCATTTGAAATGGAAGCTGTACCATCAGCCCAACCCATAGAGTCTAAATCCCAATGAACAACTCCTTTACAAACTTCTGGTAAAATAGCTTCAACATATATTACTCCACCTCTATAATTTTCATCTGTATTATTATTAATTTTAAATGTATTTTCTATTGTCCAAATAATTTGATCAAATGATCTTACAATATCATTAATATCATTTAAATCATTGCCTGGATTATTATCACTATCAAAAGGAGCAGTTCCAGTTTTAGTTTGTATAATTTCAGATGATGAAATTATAGCTCCATTATCTGGTAAAATATCACCACTGACCGCATTTACTTTATCTATATCTAACATAAAAATAACCATTATTAATACTAAAAATACAACTTTTATTTTTTTCATATAGCACCTCTTAATCTACTATTTTACATTTTATAATATATATATATAATTTGTCTTATTTTCACAAATTATTTATATTTTTTATCTTTTATATTTAGATGGTATTTCATTTATGTTACATAATCAAAAAAAAAAAAATGACATTAATATTTCATTTACTTTTGTAAACTTTTTTTTTGAAAATGGTAATCTATTAATGAACATGTTAGATTT
>CALXBV010000041.1 GCA_944386635.1 uncultured Clostridia bacterium | reverse complement strand
GAATTGTATTAAATACTACTAAATCAGCCCATGGAAAAGAATTCTCACCAGTTACTAATTCAAGTATCCATGATGTTAAATCTTGAAAAATATTTCCTATTGAAAAAATAAATGAGCCAATATAATCCAATACAATATTATTTTCTATTGTAGATTCTGTAATGTCGATAGTTGATGAAACATCTCCATATTCTGAATTTATGGCTCCATATATATGACTAAATCCAAATGTTAGCATAACGACAATACATATTAAACAAATAAATTTATTTTTTATTTTCATAACCTATCTCCCAAATATTTATTACTATTTAATTATAAAAATATTACTCTATTCACTAGCTATTGCTCTTTTCTTCTTCATTTCTAATATTTTTTGAAGATTTGTTTCTACAAATTCAAACTCTTTCTGAGTTGGCCTTATTGCAATAACAGCAGATTGATATCCTATTTTTATTAATCCCTCACCTCTAGAACAAGTAATCAAAAAATTAGCCTCACCTTCACTAAGTTTAAATACTTCTTTCAAATATTCTATCTCTGATTTATCTTGCGCTAAAAATAGCTTTGTCTCAGCAGATGTTAATACGGCTTGACAAGCTTTATTTTCATAGAAATCTTGAAATTTCTGTGATACAACTGTTAATGAAACATTTCTTTTTCTAGCACGCCTTGCCATTGTATTTAAAAAATCAACTGCTTCTGGATATGCAAGTAACATCCATGCCTCATCAACTAAAACTCTTTTAGACCTAGCTTTCTTTTTATCTTCACTATTCTTTTTTACATATTTTTCCCAAATCCAGGATAAAAGTATTTGCTGTGCAAGAGGCCTTGCAAATCTTTCTTCAAGTTTTGAAATATTTATATTAATAAAAGGGCAACTTTCTAGTAACTCAAAAGTAGATTGTCCATCAAAATAAGCCATTTGGCCATTAAATTTTTTACAATACTGTCTCATAACTTTTACCAAATAATCAAAGTGATACTGATAAGTATCAATTTTGTTTTCTGCATTCTTTGCCACAAGTCTTTCATACCATGAAGTTATAGTAGGCATTTCTTTTTTTACTCTACCTAATCCATTACCACTATCACTAATATATAAAGATTCAGGATCACTTGTAATTCCTTTAGCCTTATACTCTTCAGCAACTATTTCAGCTATAATCTGCTTAGTTAACTCATTTACTTCTTCTGACTTTGTAACGCCTCTTGCCATTGTAAGAAGTGCTTGGGTTACATCTTCAACTTTATTTTCTACATTAAGCTCTACTCTTTCTTTTCCAGTAATTTCATCTTTTACAATCTCTGTTTCTATATCAAATATATTTATTATTGTATCTGATGTAGGACTTATATCTACATTTATACCTCTAAGTGCTTCTGCAACGACTGTATATTCGCCTTCTGCATCCAATACTAAATTTTCCACTCCCATTAAAACAGCTGATCTAGCCATAATAGTTTTTATAGTAACAGATTTACCAGATCCGGATTTTCCAAAAATAATCATATTATAATTGGTAAGAGAACTACTAAAATTATCAAAAATAAGTGGTAATCCTGTCTGCTTATTTATACCGATTGGAATTCCAGTATCCATTCCAGCTTCAGCATTAACAAAAGGAAAAACTGTGGCCATTGATCCTCTATCAAAAGTATGCTTTCTTGAAATCTTATTATCATTTAATGGTAAATTAGATTTAAAACCTTCTTCTTGTAAAGCCCATGCAGTCTTAAGTCCTAACTGATTTTTTGATGCCTCCATTGTTAAAATTTCAGAATACTTATCTAGCTCAAGTTTACTATAAGCAAATAATGTACATATTATTGTAGCATCAAATAATTTATTATAACCCGCAGCAATTTGATCTCTTAATTCTTCTGCTTCTGCTTGTTTAGTTCCTAAAACAGAAAGTCTGTTTATATCTCCTCTATTATTTGCAACAACTCTTTCAGACTCCAATTCCACTATTGTTTTATTTAAATCTTTTATAGAAACATTTTCTGATATTGGAGTTATATATACAGATGTATTAGCATCTCCAAATTCATAAAGTGGTGCTAAAAAATATGGAAACGTTGCTTGTCTTGGAACAGTTGTAATATAGAAAGTTCTAGCAAATCTAGATATTTTTGAAAATATTTCTAAATAATCATAATGTGTTGCATCAATTCCAGAAGGAGCTAATAAATCATGCAATGTAGATTTATTTTCTTCTAATTCATTTATTTCCTCATTTTGAGACATATTTAACTTATTTTGTTCTTCTTTCTCTTTTTGCAATCTTCTCATTTCTTTTCGTGAAATTCTGTTTTTATTCATTATATCCATCCCCTATATATACTATACTATACTATACTTTCATCTCCATCATCATAGTCGGAATTATTATATAAATTTTCATCTTGTGTAGTATTATTATCATTTAACTTTGCATTTTCAGATTTGGAGTCATTTTCATTTAAAACATTATTTTTAGAACCTTCTTTAGATATTTCTTCTTTTTCTTCTACTTTATTTTCAATGTTTATATTATTTTCTTTTTCATATTTTCTTGCCTTCTTTTTAAGTTCTTCTAACTCTCTCATATCATTTTTTGATTGTTCCATTACAATGTTTTTTTGTTTAGCATCTTCTGCTAATAATATTTTTTTATCATTTCTAAAATCAGACAATATTTTTCTATTAACATCATTTTTAAGTTTTTGATCATAGTCCTCATTATTCACCATTGCTGTAGCTCTCTTGCTAATTTCCTCTTCTTCTTCAAGCTGCTGCATTGCAGGAGTTTCCAACTCATTATTAACAATAGCATACTTTATAGCTTCCAAAGCCTTAATTCTAGCTTGAGAATCTAAATAGTCTTCCAACGCTTCTTGTTTTTTTGTAAAAGCATCTTCAGATACAGAATACAACCTAAAAAATCCAGATTCAATATTATCTTTCACACTCATTACTCCAGCCTCATCCCTATTATAGGCATTATATAACAACTCAGCTAGCTCATTAGAATTTAATATTGTCCCAGAAACAGAACAAGATGAAAGAGCACTTATTATCGCCTGACATCTCGTTGTTAATTCATTAGAGCACATATCAATCAATTCACTTTTATTAAATTTTTCCACCGAAGGTATGTCTGATGTATTATATGAAACTAAAATATAAAAACTTCTTTGCAACATTTTTTTATTTTTTTCCATTTTTTCAACATAGCTAATCATATCTCTAGCATACTCATAAACATTTGTAATGCTATCTTTTTCTTTAGTAAGTTGCTGCAACTTTCGTTCATCAGTATCAAAAGAGCTAACCATCTTTTGATATCTACTATTAACATCATTATATTTCTCTTCTATACCAGCTACATTTTGTCTATATAATTCCATTGTTTTTCTTAAGTCGACATTTTGTGCCTGAACATATAATTGAATAGGATATTTTAAAGTATTTAAAAATGTAATAAAACCTTCCTCAACTGCTAATTGCTCAACTTCAGACATCAAGTCATAATTTATCCCCTTACATTTTATAGCCTTAGTAAATCTTACTCCTCCCTTTTGAACAATCATATCATCTAATATTCTATCAAACTCCATAAACTTAAAAACATCTTCTCTTCTAATATCATCTTTTGTTTCTTTTCCTTTGTTACTAGAATTCTTATTTTTTGCATCAAACTCTTCACTATCTCTTTCTATGGAACCTTTATCATCTTTAATCTTACCATTTTCATCAATTGTTGTTAAAGTTGTCTTTTCTCTCTTTGTAAACATCAACATTATAATAAAAAAAAGTAACATTATGATTAAAACTGTAATCGCAATAATAACAACTATCATATATATCCTCCTATTATTTCAAAATATTTATTTTTTTATAAGCTTTAATACATTATCTACTTTAGTATTATTTTCTTTTTCTTTCGATACATTTCTTGTTAATCCATATATATATATTTTTTTCTTTCTCTTAAATGTAACTAATCTTAACAATATATCTAATATTTGTTCTCCACCAGCTTTTTGTAGAGGTCCCATTATTGGATTATCTGGAATATTTACAGCTCCAATTACATATCCTACACCTCCAAATAATCCTATTATTAATATTTTTATAATTAAAGATAAATTAAATAACATTTGTATTCCTGATACAACTAGCCAACCAATAGCGGCAAAAACTAAAGTTACTGCTAATGACTTTATTGTAAAAATATAAAGTATCCTTGACTCTCCTTTTGCACTACGAGGTACACCATATGTTCTTCCCATAAAATTATTCCTCCTATCTCAATGCATTATTAATTGCATCTGATATAAATGACAATATATTAAGAGTTGTAAATACTAACAATATACCTATAATATACATAACTCCTTTATCTTTTATTTTTGCTTTTCCTTCAGATCCAGAGAAAATATATTTCACACCCATATAAATTGTCACTATTACAGCTATAATTTTTGCAATTATTATTATTATGGAAAAAATGGTTGCAAATGCATTTTCAAGAGTTGCACCGCCTTCTCCAGCAAAAATAAATAATTGGGTAGCACCACTAATGCCCGTTACAGCACCATTAGCATCATATCCAATATTTTTTATTAATACTCCCCTCAAACTAGACCATCCAAAAAAGAATATACATGCAAATAATAGTGTTACCATACTATCTTTAACATCAGCTTTATCTGTAACACTTCCAAGCAAATATTTTATGCCTAAAATTACTGTAGCTACTGCAATTATAGCTGTACCAGCAATTTCAACAATATTAGCTATATCTGTTATAATAGATGAATTCAAATATAAATTTGTAGTTCCCGACTCATACCAAGTTGTTGCTTGATTCCAAAAATCTGTAGCATTAACCACTGAAGTAGAAATCATAAGCAACATAAGTATTGACATAAAAAGTATTCTAACTAATATTTTATTTTTTTTCATTTCTTATCCCACCTAAATCTCACTAAATTTTCTCATAATTTTCTATATTTTATATTATATCATTAAAGAGTCAAAAATATATTTTTTTACTTTTTTTTAATATTTTTGTAATATTAAAGAATTATTATTATAATGTTTTTAAAATATATTATTTCCGGAATTTGTTACAAAATTTATTACTGCTGATGCTGAAAATACAAAAATTGCTCCTATAATAACCCATATCAAAGTTTGCTTGATCTTTCCTTTATCTTCGGCTCCAGCATACATATATCTTACACCTGTAATAACAACTCCAGCAATAGCTAATATTTGTAATATTAGAATTACAGTTCCAGAAATTCTAAATAAAGCGTTATCTATCTCAGTATTCTGCTCTGTAGTTACTTGATTATAAATATCTGTATTAAATCCTTCTCCTAAACTAGCATTTATATACTCGAATTTAATATTGCATAATATAACTAGCATCACGTATAAAAATATAATTTTTTCTAAAAATTTTTTCATAAATTTCCCCTCTTTTTCTTTAACTATGTTACTTATAATAATTATACTATATATATTTTTTTTTTTCAATTAATTATACTATATCTTTAAACTAATTTTAAATTTGATATTATATTTATAAAAAAATCGTATTCTTAAGAATACGATTTTAAAATATAATAATATGAGATTATTAAACACTTGTTACCTGATTTGCAGCATTAATAATAAATTGAACTATTGTACTAGCTGTGAATACTAATACAGCACCAACCACTAAGCCAATCATACCATTTTTTATCTCAGCTTTTTGATCTGCAGCAGCAAACATATATTTAACACCTGCAAAAACAACTGCAGCAATCGCACATATTTGAAGAACTGTAAGTACTGTACTCCATACACTTGAAGCTGCATTATTTACATTTGTAATACCTTCTCCACTAGCCATATTAACAATTTCCTCTGGTGTTCTAGCAAATACTGTACCAACTACTAATACAAGTGCTACAAGAACGATTGGCATTACTCTTAACATAAATTTTTTCATTATAAACACCCTCCTTTGTTTACTCTAATATAATTATACCAAAATTTGGATTAATAATCAATAGTTTTAGGCTTTTTTTCCGTTCAAACTATTAATTTTTATAGCTTTTCAGCATTTTTTACTTATTTTTTTATTGTTTTTTCCTTTACATTAATTAAATAATATATATACTTATAATTGGTGATTTTTTGAAAAAAATTTATCTTATATATATTATTGTAATCATATTATATTTTTATTCATTTTCAAATAAAAAAATTGAAAATAATAAGTTATTATTTATTTATCCAACTAATTTTACATCTATTTCCTCCTATTACGGTAAAAGGTATTTATACGGATACCAAAACTTTCATGATGGTATTGACTTTTTAGCACCACAAAATAGCGAAGTTTTTGCAAGTGGTGATGGCTATATTATATATTCTTCTTTTTTAGAAACCGGATATGGAAATAGTATAATAATATCTCACTCTAATAATTATAAGACATTATATTGTCATCTTTCTGAAGATTTTATAGTGTCACAAGGTCAGTTTGTAAGACAAGGGGAACTGATCGGATATGTAGGTCCAAGATACTTATCTAATGGAATTCAAAATGGAAATACTACTGGTCCACATTTACATTTTTCAATTTTTAAAGATAATTTAAGTATAAATCCACTTGATTTGCTATAATTTTTTATTTTTTCAATATTTTTATAAAAAATGCTTGACTTTTAAATTCATAAGTAATATAATGCCCTTGTGTCAATTTTTTTAAATTGTCATACATACATATCATATAATCATTTATTAATGATTAACCTTTTTAACTCTAGACTTTGTCTAGAGTTTTTTTATAAAAAAATATCAGAATAAAAACTATTCTGATATTTTAATTACTTTTCTATTTTTGCAAATTTTGATACTGAAACTTCATATGCTACTTTCCTTTCAATATCTCCATTTTCTAATTTTTTCTCATAAGTTCTAGATTGAATTCTACCATTTAATTTAACTAAGTTACCAACACTTAAAGTTTCGCAAAACTTTGCATTTCTTCCCCATAATATACATGGAATATAATCCGACTTTTTATATGTTCTATTTACTGCTATTAAAACATCTGCAATTTCTCTTCCTAAAGGAGTTTTTCTATAAACTGGTTCTTTACAAATATAACCTATTAAATTAGTATCATTTAATGTAGTAACAGATTCATCATCAGTAAATTCTATTTCTTTTACAAATACAGATAACACTAGTCTATTTCTAGTTTCACACTGCATATTATATGATCTAAATTGACCCTTTATCTTTACAATTTTATCCAATTTAATTTCGTTTATATCAATTAATCTTTCAGATATTATTATTGGTAATATATCCTCATAATCACTTAGTCTTTTTGTTTTTATTGAAAATTTATAAAACTTTTCATCAAACATTTCATGACTAAATTTAGGTTCTTCTATAACTCTGCCACCTATAACTACATTATTATTTTCCATATAATTTTCCACTTTTTATCCTCCTTATGTTTATTGATCTACTTAATCTTATGTTTTAATAGCAAAAAAAATTACTGTGATACAGGCATTATATCACAATAATTTTAATTTGTAAATATGTTATGTAAATCATTTAATTTATATACATTATAAATCCTAAAATATTAAGTATTATATATTGAGCAGGATAGAAATAATAAAATAATTTTTTATTATCATATCCTTTTTTGCCATTATACATTAATATAGGAATAATAGAAAATATACTGTACTTCATTAGACTATCTGCGAAAATCATAAAGAATATAAAAAATAAAACTACAACATAAAGCTTTTTATACCTACTAATTTTATCATATAAAAATAAAGACATTATAAAAAATGGAATTGTTAGTCCATATTCTATATCAATAAGCATATACATACTTAAAATAGCAATAATAGTAAAAAAGTATATAAAGCTTTCACTTTTTTTCTTTGTCCCTAAAAATCTATTAATAGCTTCCAAAAGCAATAAACAAATTGCAAAAGAAAATACTATATTAAGTTCTCTATAATATGTTATTGCATAAGAATTATCAATACTATTTATAATTATTCCTGTTACTATTATAACTACTTGTGTAAATATAGCAAGTTCTATAAGTCTATATATATATTTTTTTAAATTCTTAGTGTGTTTATAGCCTTGATATATCAAAAAAACAAACAAAGGCATTGATAGTCTTCCTATACTTCTAAATATATTATATGTATTATCGTCAAACATATAGTAAAAGAAATATCCTATATGATCTATAACCATAGTTATCATAGCTATTATTCGTATATCAAAAGAAGACAAGATCTTTAAATTTTTCATATTATTCTTCCTTTTTTAGTAATCCTAACATATTTTTCTTGTATGCTTCAACTCCTGGTTGATCAAAAGGATTTACACCTAAAATATACCCACTTATTGCACAAGCTTTTTCAAAGAAATATATTAATTGTCCAATATTATATTCTGTAACATCTTCTAAATTAATAACCATTGTTGGAACATTTCCATCAACGTGAGCTTTTAGAGTTCCTTTAAAAGCCTGCTTATTTATATAATCTATTTCTTTACCTGCCAAATAATTTAAATTATCAAAATTATCTTCTAGCTCAGGTAAATAAGTTAGACTTCTATCAACTTGAACGTTTATTACAGTCTCAAATATATTTCTCTTTCCATCTTGAATTAATTGACCCATTGAATGTAGATCTGTAGTAAAGTTGACTCCTGCAGGAAAAATTCCTTTTCCATCTTTTCCTTCACTCTCCCCAAAAAGTTGCTTATACCATTCTATAAAATATTGAAAGCTTGGTTCATAACTTGCAAGGAGTTCTATATCTTTTCCTGATTCTCTTAGTATATTTCTATATGCTGCATATTTATAGCAATCATTGTTAGAAACATCTTTATTATTAAATACAAAAGATGCAAATTGTGCACCATCAAGTATATCTTCAAAATTTATATTTGCAACCGCCATAGGAAGTAATCCTACAGCTGTAAGTACCGAATATCTACCACCAACATCTTTTGGTATTTTAAACATTTCATATTCATTTTTTATTGCTAAATCATGTAATATGCCTTTTTCTGGATCTGTAGTAATATATATTCTAGAAGCTGCCATTACTTTACCATACTTTTGTTCTAGTACTACTTTTAAAGTTCTAAATGTTACAGCTGGCTCAAGTGTAGATCCTGATTTTGATATGACATTAATAGCAAAGTCCTTATCTTCCAGATATTCAACTAGATTTCTTAAATATTTACCACTTAAATTGTTTCCGGCGAATATAATTTGTGGATGTTTTCTTTCTGAATAAGTTTGTAAATTAGAAAATGTAGTATCAAAAAGATCTATTATTGCTCTTGCTCCTAAGTATGATCCGCCAATACCTATAACAACAAACACATCTGCCTGTTTATTTATTCTCTTTGCACATTTTTTAATTTTTTCAATTTCTTGTTCATCTCTATTTGCAGGTAAATCCATCCATCCTAACATATCGCTACCCTTACCAGTTTTATTTTCTAGCATATCATGTGCTTCTTCTACTCTTTTACACATACTCTCATATTCTTCATCTGTTATAAATTTTTTTATTCCATCATCTTCCAAAAATATACCTTGCATATACCAGTACCTCCTTAAATAATATATAATAATTATATGCTCATAATATCATATCTTATTTTTTTTTACAATAATATTCATCTAATTTTTCCTTTAACTCATCATACTTATCGTAAATTTTCTCATCTGCATATTTTTCCCATTCCTCTTTATTTCCTTCCAATAAAAAATCACGCATCTTTGTAGCAGATATCATAAGAGAATCTCTGTCCACATACACCTCTGTTAGTTTTTTTACACTTTCTTTTGAAAAGCATTTAAATATATCTTTATCTTTTCCATATATAATACAATTAGGATATTCGCCTAATATATCTTTTGCACTATTTAATACATATTCTCCCCATAAAGGTGTTAAGCACTTACTATCTTCAAAATCATTTAAAGGTGCGATTATTATTTTATTATTTGCTATTTCATCTTTGTATATTATCTCAATTAAAGATTTTCTATATTCATATGTATAAGGATTTCTACTACTTATCTTTTGATTAGCAGACCCTATAAATATTAATAATTTTTCACAAAGTCTTAATCCAATTTCTATTAATTTTTGATGTCCTTTATGAATATGTTGAAACCTTCCAACTATTATTCCATATTTAAAAATTCCTTTTTGCATATTAACACCCCAATCTAGATTATATAATATATCATAAAATCAAAAATTACTATATATTTTTTAATTTTTTTCATCAAATTATTTACAATTAGTCTTTTTTTTGTTATAATACTTATTGTATGTTGAATGTACCTTTAGCTCAGTCGGTAGAGCAGCTGCCTCTTAAGCAGTTTGTCCGGGGTTCGAGCCCCCGAAGGTGCACCAATATATAAAATAAACTCTTACAATATTTGTAAGAGTTTATTTTTTGACTTGCATATACAATAATCATATATAAAAAAGGTATACTATAAAAAATTATAGTATACCGAGTCTAATAATGGATTTCGAAAAAAAATTATTTGATTCTATTAATACACTAGTAAAGAGTATAGAATCAATCCTCTTTACACTATAAATTTTATTACTAAATCAAAATATTGTCAAGTATTTTTATATAATTATATTTTTTTTCTTTCTACTTCTTTGATCTCATCACTATCATCTAGTTTTCTGGCTTCAACATTTATTGGCTTTTTTCTCTCTTTCTTTTTAACTTTTTTATCTTTTTCTATACTGTCTAATGTAATTAAATTATCTGAATTTGTATTTTCAAGCTCAGCATATCTTTTTATCTTCATAGTTGTAGTTTTTACAAATTCATCTTTTTTTATTTCTAAATATTTTATGGCTTTATATGAAACCATCATTCTATTTACTTTTTTTATCTCATCAAATACCATTTGATATAATTTAGAATCTGATGGAATATTATCTCCATACTTTTCAGCTAAGAAATCTTTATCTAAAGTAACTCTTGCTGCAACGGTAACATCTTTTGAATTATTAGATAATCTTTTACCATAAACCATAGATTCTGCTATTAAAGGTAATTTATTTAAAAGATTTTCAAGTTCTTCAGGGAAGATATTTTTACCATTAGAAGTGACAATTACATTTTTACTTCTTCCAGTAACAACTAAATTTCCTCTTATATCAAAGTAACCTAAATCTCCTGTATAGAACCATCCTTTCTTTAATACTTCCTTCGTAGCAGCTTCATCTTTATAGTATCCAAGCATAACATTATCACCTTTTACAATAATCTCACCAATGTTACTATTTTCATCTTCATTTGCACTTAAATCTATTCTAATCTCCACACCTTCAACAGCTTTTCCAACTGTACCTGGTGCATCGCATTTTAAAGAAGTACCTGATACCAAAGGAGATGTCTCTGTAAGTCCATATCCTTGTAGAAATTTAAATCCATATCCTTCCATTTTAGTTATAAGTTCAGGATCGAGTGGAGCAGCACCGCAGAATAAATACTTTAAATTTCCACCAAAATTATCTTGAATTTTTGCAAAAATTTTTCTTCTTAAGTCTATTCCTATTTTACTAAATCCGTTTGCTATAGTTTTTATTGTTTTAATTGTTTTTTCTTTGCCAGTCTCTTTTATTCCCTTTTCTATCAATTGATTAAATTTCTCAATTATAGCAGGAACTGCAAGTATAAAATCCGGTTTTATTTCTTTAAAATCTTTAACTAAATATTTAAGTCCTTGACAAATACCAATAGTACCACCAGCAGCAGTCATAAACAAATAATCCAAAGTAAACTCATACGTATGATGTAAAGGTAGTATAGATAAACAAGTATAATCTCCAAATGTTGGAACTACACAAGAGCAAGAATAAATATTGGCACATAAATTCTTATGACTAAGCATAACACCTTTTGCTGTATCAGAAGTACCAGATGTAAATAATAATATACTAAAAGCTTCTCTGTCTATTGGCATATCTATATACTCTCTATCTCCATCATCTACTTTTTTTATTCCTTTTTCTATTATTCTATCAAAAGCTAAAGCCTCTTTATCTGACTCTTTTTTATTCATATCAATATATACCATATCTTTTGGTAGCTTATCTTTTATATTATCTATTTTATCTTCTTCCCTAGAAGAATAAACTATAGCTTTTGCATCTGATCTTTGAAGTAAATTAAGAATTTCATTTTCAGGAAGTCCCTTATCTAGAGGCACAATAACTCCCACTCCACATGCAACAGCCATATAAGTTACATACCATCTATATGAATTTTCTCCAATTACTGCAATATTTTTACCTTGAAGATCGAGTTCTTCAAGCATATAAGTTCCAAGTCCATTTATTTTTTCTTTTATATCCTTATATTTAATATACTCAAATTCTTTATGATCAGCATCTTTTTCAATAAAAGCAACTTTATCTTTAAACAAATCAAATCTAATGTTAATTATATCTTTTAAGGAATTAAGATTCTTTAATTCTTCCATATTCCCCTCCTTCATAAACACTTTTTACTACATTATAATTATATATTTTTAAAATTTAAAAGTCAATAAAAGCTGAAAATATTCACATTCTCCACACATAATATTTATATATTCTACATTATTAGACATTTTAATATATTTTACTCAATAGCTAACATAGGTTACATAAAGTATTGACATTTTATGTAAATTATGTTATACTAATATTGTATTGATATTGTTAATTTGAGAAGTTTAATAATGACTCATGTGTCATTTTGAACTTCTTTTTTAATACATTTGAACGGATTCGCAAAAGAATTACAATATACAATAGAGAAAATTTATTAGAAAGGATGATTTAAAAATGACAAAAGCAAAAAGAAGTCTTGAAGAGACAAAAAAAGAAAAAAGAGCAAAAAAAGAAGAAGAAGGAGTTTTAAGAAGAGGAGTTAAAGCTTTCAAAAATAGGTTAGTAGATGCTCAAAAAGCAACTATCATCTTATTTGTAATGATACTTTTAGGTATTATTACAGGAATCCTTGGGTATTATTTATATACCCCAGCTAAAGAATTGTACGTAGCAGAAAGTACATTCCAAAGCGAAAGTAGAAAAATATACGACTTTCCTAAAGATTCTGAAGAAAGAGCTAATCAAGCTACTAAAGCAGATGAAGCTCAAGAAGTATTTGCCACAGTTATGGACAAATACACATCTGATAGCAATATGCTAATAGCAAACTATGCTAAATTACATAGCAATTTTATAAAATTAGTAATTGCTATAGCAATTGTAGCTCCATTTGCTGCAATAGGAATAATGTTCATAGGTGGACCTATAACATTTCTATTTGCAATAATAAATATTGTTATTATCGCTCCTTGTAAAGCAATAAAATATTTATTTAATTGTTTTAGAGAAAAATCTTCTAAGGATTCTAAAGAAGATAAAAGATCTAAAGCTAAAAAAGAAATTGAGAAAATATCTCCAAAAACTTCTTCTAAACACTCAAAAGAATTAGAAACGGCTTAATAACCGTTTCTTTTTTTATTCTCCATCTTCTTCATAGTAGTCTTCACTAACATCGTCATCATCTATATCAATATCTACCTCTTTTACTTTTTTTACCTTTTCTTTTGTTTGATTTTTTTCTGACTTATCCATTTTTTTATTAATAAGCATATCAATCTTATTAATTATATCTGGTATCATATCTACAGCTCTATCTACTACATTTATACCATCTACATTTAATACTTTAGGTACTCCATCCTTTATAACTAAAAAACCTACAGGCGAAATTTTTACGCCAGCACCTGCTCCTCCTCCAAATGGAAGCTTAGTATTTTCGGTATACTTATTTAATTTATTTGTATTAAACTCACTTCCACCAGCAGCAAATCCAAAACATACTTTGGATAATGGAATTATAGTAGTATTATCTGCTGTTACTATACTATCTCCTATTATAGTATTTACATCCACCATACTCTCTATTGAAGTCATTGATGTTATCATTAACGATTCTATAGGATGTTTTGTCTCCATTTTTATACCACCTTTCTAAAAAATAAATATAATTTATTTACTAACTATATTTTTAACTATAAGAATAAATAATATACAATTGATCAAAAAATATTTTACTTTTTTAATTCATATATTCACTATTTATGTAAATTGTGGTATAATATAATTAATAATATGCTTTAATGCATATAAAAATTTTGCATATGATAAGCTTTAATAAGTGAATCGGTTAAGATTCCTTCGATTTATTTATTAAAGCTTATTATGTTTGCAAAAGAAAAATAAAAAATATAAGGAGGAATTTAGTATGAAAAACACAAGAAAAACAAAAACACAAAAAAAATTTATTAGAAGGAGAATTGTAGCTGGTATAATCCGGTATTCTACTTTTAATAGTTTTAATGCAAGGTATATGCTCTGCATGTAGCTTTGCAAAATCGAAAATTCTTGAATGGGGAAAATCTATTCAAGAAACTAGAGTAGAAAATACTCTAGAAAAAATCAATAGTGGAGACTTGGGAATCAAATCTTACACTGTTGTTGAAGGTGAAAGACTATGGGATATAGCTGAAAACCTTCAAGAAAAAGCTAATATCAATGTAGATATTAGAGATGTTGTTAGTATCATAAAAGATATTAACAATGCAAAGGAAATAAATGTTGATGTTCTTTATGAAGGACAAACAATATATATTCCAACCGATTTAAAAGAGGTGATGTAATTACCACCTCTTTTTTTATGCTGTTTTTTTAACTAACTTACTTTTATTTTTACATATATTTTCAATTGCTTCTTTTAACTTAATCTTTATTATTAACAATATAACTTTAAAAATACTTATTATATTTTTAAATAGTGAAATTGAAATTATACAATCTATATTTAAAAATATCGTTTTATCTGAAATAAAAGTTGTATATCTTATTTTATTTAAATCTGTATCATTTGATGCTAAAACTAAAGAAGCAATAGCATTAATAAATGATATTGCATACGCATTATATATTGGATCATCTAGATTTATTCCTAAATCCATATCTAACTTTTTTATTTTTAATGTCTTAATTATTTTAGTCACTATCCTATATTTATCCTTATTATTAAGTAATTTTATAATTTCTTTGCCTAAATCACTTTTTTTATTTGCTTTTTTATCATTTTGATTATTATTTCTTTTACCTATTTCTACTTTCTTTATTCTTATTCCAAATAAATATATCGATAAATAATTATTCTTTTTTGTTAATTCACTGCTTTTATTTTTCTCTTTATATGCAATCTCTACTCTCACAATATCACCTATTAATATTATTAGTAAAATTCAGACTAATATCATAATAAAAAGATAGAAATTTGATATTTCTTTGACAATAGAATTTAAATTTAGTATAATTTTATATTGGAGGTAAGGTGTATGAATCTCATTTTTGGAGACAATTTATATTATAATCTATTAGCATTTATAATAATATCTATAATTTTTACTTGGCTTGTAACACAAACATTTAAAGTAATATTAAAATGTTGGATAGGTAAAAAATTCTCTATAAAAATGTTTTTTCATGATGGAGACTTTCCATCAACACATACAGCACTTGTAACTTGTGCAGTTATATTAGTATTATTTCTAAATGCATACACACTAGGTCTTACTGATCCTGCAACAATTTCTTCATACAATAGTGCAAAAGACTTTCTTATAATTCTTACACTTGCATCCATTGTTATACGTGATGCTATGGGTCAGCGACATAGACAAGATAATACAAACAAAAATCTTAAAAATTTAAAAGACTATATTCAAGAATTAGGTGTAGAAAGAAATGTTATAGAACATATAGATGCAACTTTTGAATCAATAGATAATGAAGCAATAAAAAGAGTAGGACATTTAAAACATGAAGTATATGGTGGGATGATTTTAGGTGCTATCTGCTCATTATATTTAATTATATTTTTCTTTAATAGATACGATTGGTTGCTATTTAATATTATAATAACTATACTATATATTTTAGCTATATTAATATTTTTAAAAATAAAGCCAGTTGTAGCAAAGAAAATAACATATAAAAAATCTAAAAATAAAAAATAAGACTCATAAGATTATTTAATCTTTATGAGTCTTATTTTATTTAAGGTAACTCAAAAGGTAAAACGTGTGTAACACCATCACTTGTTATAGCTCCAACACGAGGAATAATTTTTCCTTCTGAAGTCTTTACAGCCACTGGAATAATTTTTACTACATCTTGTAAATCATATTCTTTAAAATCTAAATCAGTGGTATTATAATTTCTTAATGCATATCTTATAGTACCATCATCCAATAATACAATAATATACCAAGATGAAGATGCACCATGAGATTGTGTTTGTACTTCTACTATTTGTTTTCCGTCAAAATTATACGTTTTATCATTAAACCTAAATTGAAAATCATAATAATCTATAGTAAATCCAGGATATGAAGTAGTAGGACCCACTATATAATCTAAATCAGTACTTAAATTTTTCTTTACTCCATTTTCAATCACTTCTTCTACATCAAGACCACTTCTTGATATATCTACTTTATTAGGATCCAATTTTGCTATGGTTAATTTTTCAACAACTTGTATTTCTGGTTCTGCCTCTTTATTATCTTCCTCATTATTTTCTTCATTTATTTGAGCTTGAATTTCTTCTTTTTCTTTATTTAAAGTATCTACTTGTGCTGTTAATTCATTTACCTTATCATTTGTATCTAAATACTTATATCCAAAAAAGAAAGATAATGCTCCTAAAAATACTATAACAACAATTAATATTATTAATGTTATTTTGCTTTTCATATACTTCACCTCATAATTTATATTTTAAAGATAACATTAAAAAAAATATTTGTAAATATCATTATATTATCTATATTTATTTAAAACATACGTATTTCATATAATATTTTTATTATTATCTTTTATGTATATTTTTTATTACATAAATATTACTAAAAAAGACATAGTAATTTATTAAAGTGTACCCCTTGTCAAGGACATTTATAAAAAAAGTGTGTACTTTATGCTAATTGTTTAATAAGATGATTTCTGTATAATACAGGAGTCATCTTTTTTAAATTCCATTGATATCTATCATTAT
>CALXBV010000040.1 GCA_944386635.1 uncultured Clostridia bacterium | reverse complement strand
TTCTGTTTGAAATGTTTTTATACTGTAAAAAGATTTTATTAAAATTTGCTCGGTAATATTTACAAGTAATTTTAATCTTTCAATCTCGTCATTACTATTTTTTGAAATAATATCATAAATATTCATTTGAGCAGATTTTACTATCATTTTCCTATTGTTTTGTTTATATATTATTCTAAATAACTTAGTTACTCTTAAATAACAACTATGAGATATAATATCTGTATTCTCATCTGACATAGTAGTATAAGACAAAAGTATTTTTTTAGGGAAGTTTAATTTTCTTAGTACATGTGCAATATATTTTCTTAATGATTCGACTGTTTCATAAATATACACCTTACTACAATTAGTATCTAAAACATGTATGTTTCCTTCATCTAATTTATGTACAAATATATATTCCATACCTTTTGACACTATAACATAAGTTGATGAAAATAACTTTTCTGTAACAAAATCTTTAAATATTCTATCCGAATTTTCTTTATTCTCCATCACCCATAAAGTGTCATTATCTTTAATAGTATTTACAATATCTTTTAACATTTTGATACAATATTAAGAGTTTGTTTAGCTATCTCAAGCTCTTCATTTGTTGGTATTACATATATTCCAATTTTAGACGAATCCTTAGAAATTTTAGCTTCCTTACCTGAAGAAACATTATTAACTTCTTTATCTAATTCTATACCTAAACATTCTAAATCCGAAACTACATCTTCTCTTTCCATAGCATTATTTTCACCATTTCCGCCAGTAAATACTATAGCATCAACTCTATTTAACTGAGCTATATACGCTCCTATATATTTTTTATTTCTATTAGTCTGTACTTTTCTTGCAAGTTTAGCCTGTTTATCTCCATTTTGTTCAGCTTGGATTAATTGTCTTTGATCTCCTATTCCACAAAGACCAAATCTACCAGATTTTTTATTTAATATATTTTCAACCTCATCTGGAGTTAAATTCTCATCTTTCATTAACCTTGTAACAATTGATGGATCTAAATCTCCACATCTTGTCTCCATAACTAATCCATCAATCGGAGTAAATCCCATAGAAGTATCATATGACTTACCACTCTTTATTGCACAAACTGATGCGCCACTTCCTAAATGACAAATAATTGCATTAATATCTTCTTTCTTCTTGCCAAGAATTTCTTCTAATCTACCTAGTATATACTGATATGATGTTCCATGAAAACCATATTTTCTTATTTTGTTATTTTTGTAATATTTATAATCAATGGCATATAAATAATTATAATCGGGAATCGTCTGATGAAATGCTGTATCAAAAACCACAACATTCTTTTTGTTAGGTGCAACTTCCATAATAGCTTTTATCCCCATAACAGCACCAGGATTATGAAGAGGAGCAAGACTTGATAATTCTTCAATATCTTTTAATACCTCATCTGTTATTAATACTGAAGATTTAAACTTTTCACCACCATGTACTATTCTATGTCCTATTGCATATATTTCTTCTAATGAACTTATTACTCCATGCTCTTTATCCATTAAAGTATCAAGTAAAACTTGCATTCCTTCTTTATGTGTAGGCATATCTATTTCTTTGTTCATTTTATAGCCGTCTCTTACATTATTATATATGATATTAGATTCTTTATATCCTACCATATCACATCTTCCTTTTGCTATTACTTGATCATTATTTTCAACATCAATAAGTTGAAATTTAATTGTAGAGCTACCACAATTTATAACTAAAATATTCATCAAAATTCCCCCTTTTATTAATTATTTAGCTTGCATACAAGTAACTATAATTGTTCCTACAATATCATTAACACTACTTCCTCTAGAAAGATCATTTACAGGTCTTTTTAATCCTTGAGTTACAGGACCGATTGCTAAAGTATCACCAAATCTTTGTGCCATCTTGTATCCTATATTTCCAGCTTCAAGATTTGGAAATATTAATACATTAGCTTTCCCTGCCACATTACTATCTGGCGCTTTTAACTTTGCTACCTCTGGAATAATTGCTGCATCTAATTGAAATTCGCCATCCACATCAAAATCTACTTGCTTTTCTTTTAATATTTTTAAAACTTCTAAAAGTTTATCTATAGCTGGATTTTTCGCACTTCCCTTTGTAGAATATGATAAAAGTGCAACTCTAGGCTCTTTACCTGTGAGTAATCTATAACTTTGAGCAGACTCAATTGTTATATCTACAAGTTGTTCTATAGTTGGAAATTCTATAAGCCCACAATCTGAAAATAACATAACACCATCATCACCAAATTGTTTTTTTGGAGTCTCCATTAAAAAGAAACTAGACACATTCTTTATTCCATCTGCTGCTTTTATTATTTGTAGTGCTGGCCTTAAAGTATTAGAAGTTGAATGTATTGCACCACTTACCAAGCCATCCGCATCTCCAGCTTTAACCATTAATGTTGCAAAATATACTTTATCTTTTGTAATCTCTTTTGCATTTTCTAATGTCATACCCTTATTTTTTCTAAGTTCATATAATAAATTATCATAATATTCTTTTTTAGGCGAAGTAATGTTATTTATTATTTTAACTTTTGAAAATGGCATGTCAATATTTTCTTTTTCACACATTTCTTTTATTTGGCTTTCATCACCAATTAAAATAATTTTAGCAATATCATTATTTGAGACAATACTTGCAGCCTTTAATACTCTTGCATCTTCTGTTTCTGGTAATACTATTGTTTTTATATCTTTTTTTACTTGCTGAGCCATCTCAGCTACTATACCATCTAACTCCATTTTAGATTTTCCCCCCTATTCTATTATCTTACCTATATTATCTAAGTTATAAAAAATTCTCATATAATTTATATTATCAAAACCAGATATATATTTTTGATATACTAAATTAACATTTCTAGCATATATTCCAATACATGCAACTTCATCTGATAATACATATTCTAAGTTTTGAATATTTTGTGCAATATCTTCAGCACTACTATTTTCAACCTGCAAAAAAGCTTGCGAAGTTTCATCATTTATGTCTAAATATTCTTTTAAGAAATTTACATCTGGTGTCTCATTAAGATATACGCTTGCTAAAACTATATCATAATCCTCATCCTCTACTCTTTGAGTTATTGTATCTTGCGGTAAAGCTTCTATTTCTATGTTAACTCCAACATTTTGGGCCATATTTTTTATATTATTTGCTACATTTAATTTATTTGTATCATTTTCACTTACAAGAAGTCTTAAAGATGCACTTACATAATTTCCATTTTCATATTTTTCATATATGTCAGATCCATTTTTATTCCAGTCATTCGAAGTCATTATGTTTTGTGCTCCAACAACATCATATTTATATTTTATAGTTGAATATAAAAATGGTAAATCAATAACTTCAATAAAATTATTATCACTATTTTTTACAATTTCATCTCTATTTAAAGAATACATAAGTGCTGTTCTTATTTCTTTTCTAGAAAATATATTGGAATTTTTATTTCCAAATAAGAATAAAGTCTCACCATCTTTATATTTTTTTACATTATAGTCCTTTTTTCCTATTAATTGCATATCATTATTTGAAGTTGCAAAAAATAAGTCTATTTCATCACTTACAAAAGCATCTACTAATTCATCTATATTAGCATAATTATCTATTCTTATACTTCGTATAGTTGTATCTTGCTGCAAATTAGATCTTGTAAATGTTCCTCCATTATCATCACTACTATATGTATATTCTCCTACAACCTTAGATTCATCATCTAAAATAGGAAAATCTAAATAATATATAAAGTATGGATTATCATCTTTTAAAGTTATTCTAAATTGATCTTTATCAATTTCTTCTATTTGTGATATACTATTTAACCTATTATAATACATGTTCGATTCTCCAGAGGAAATTATATTATCAACAGAAAATTTTATATCATCTACATCTAAATTATAATCCTCATTTAATATAATTATGTACTCTCTATTAGAATTTTTTTGTATGCTTTTAGCTACTTGATATTTTAAAGAGTAGTCATCATTTACTTTTATTAGACTCAAAGATGTAGTCTTATATATATCATTTAATATAAGATTTGAAGAAGTATTTGCATCTGTATTTTCAAACATTGTAAGTCCAATCTTCATATCATAGTTTTTCTCTAAATTCAAATTACTGTTTTGTTCCTTAGAATTATTAAAAACATTAGCTGTTATAATTTCATCTACTCCCATTATTTTTGCAGAAATATATACTAGTACAATTAATACTAGTATTCCACACACAATACTAAAAGACTTTGGAATATAGATCTTCTGCTTTGGTTCTTTTATAACAGTCCTCTGTGGTCTAGAATATAAAAGCATTTCTCTTTCTAATTTTCTTTCTCTTAGCTTTTTTATTCTTAAATTATTTATAAAAGAACTATTACTATCATTTGTAGAATATTTATTTGATTTTTTGTAACTTTTTTTGTTTGATTTTAAAGATTTCTCTACATTTTTTCTTTTCTTATCTACTTGTGTTTTTGTTATAGTTTTATACCTACGTGAATCTATAATCTTAGCACTCAAATATCTACACCTACTTTTCTTAAAACTCTAGTAATATTGTGCCCCAATTATATCATAAAAAGACTCAAAAAGATAGTTTTTTATCTTTTTGAGCTTATATTTTTAATTTTATTTTTTAAGCCTTTGGTTCGACTACGAATTTGATACCTGTTTT